>NZ_DASVSI010000029.1:0-45201 GCF_036388155.1 Hymenobacter sp.
AGATGTCTCGGCTGCGCTCGACATGACGTTCTATTTGACTCGTTCTTCGTTGAAATCTTCCCGCCCGTTGCTCTGGTTAACTGTGGGCCTCGTGCTGGTCCTGGTGCTGCTGGTGCTGGGGCTGCGCGTGGGCAGCTACGCCACTTCCTACAGCTTCATCCTGAATACGTTCCTACACTACGACCCCACCGACCCTGCCCAACTGGTGCTGGTGCAGCTGCGGCTGCCGCGCATCATTCTGGCGCTGCTGGCCGGTGCTAGCCTGGCCGTGAGCGGCTACCTCCTGCAAACGCTGGTAACCAACCCGCTGGCCGACCCTTACCTGCTGGGTACGGCTTCTGGGGCCTCACTCGGGGCCATTGCTTCCTATGTGCTGGTGCCGTCGCTCACGCTAGCGGGCGTGTATTTGCCGCCGGTGGCGGCGCTGGCGGGCGCATTTGGGGCCACGCTGCTGGTGGTGGCGCTGGGCACCCGGCGCGGGCGCATCTTGCCGGCGCCGCTGCTGCTGGCGGGCGTGGCCGTGGGGGCGCTGGCCTCCGCAATCGGCAGCTTGCTCACCTTTCTGGCCTCGCCCGAGGGGAGCTTGCGCAGCGTGGTGTTCTGGGCGTTTGGCAGTTTCGAGCGGGCCGGGTGGAGCGTGCTGCCGTACCCAGCAGTAGCCCTGGGCATCAGCCTGTTTGTACTGGCTTTTCTGCAAAAGGACCTCAACCTGCTGCTGCTGGGCGAGGAGCGGGCCGCGGCCCTGGGGCTGCCGGTGGCTCAGCGCCGCTGGCTGCTGGTGGGGCTGGCGGCCGGCCTCACGGGGGGCGTGGTGGCGCTGTGCGGGCCGGTAGGCTTTGTGGGGCTGCTGGCGCCCCACCTCACGCGGGGCCTGCTGGGCACCACAGGCCGCTACAACCTGCTGTTTTGTGCGGTGCTGGGCGGCGGCTTTCTACTGGCCTGCGACCTGCTGGCGCGGCTGCTCTACCCGCCGGCCGGGCTGCCGGTGGGCTTGGTCACGGCCCTGTTCGGGGTACCCTTCTTCGTATATTTGCTGCGGAAAAACAATTAGTTGTCGGTTGCTAGTTGTCAGTTGTTAGGGTGCGAAAGTGTCTTTTTAAACTGACAACTAGCAACTAACAACTGACAACTAGCAGAATGATATACGTAAGCCGTCAGGAACATTTTAATGCCGCCCACAAGCTGCACAACCCCAAGTGGAGCGACGAACGCAACCGCGAGGTTTTCGGCCCGTGCGCCAACACCAACTGGCACGGCCACAACTACGACCTCATTGTGACGGTAAAAGGACAGCCCGACCCCGAAACCGGCTTTGTAGTGGATTTGAAAGCGTTGTCTGACCTACTCCGCACGCACATTACCGAGCAGGTCGACCACAAAAACCTCAACCTCGACGTGCCCTTCATGGCCGGCCAAATGGCCAGCACCGAAAACCTGGCCATTGCCTTTTGGCAAATCCTCGAGCGCGAGCTGCCGGCCATCACCCAGGCCCAGCTGCACTGCGTAAAGCTGTACGAAACGCCGCGCAACTTCGTGGAATACTACGGCGGGTAGGCCGTCTGCCATGCTGACGAAGGAAGCATCCTATCACGGGCGCTTTTGTCAGAATTACTAACCCCAGCGGCGCGGACGTGATAAGGTCCTTCGCTGCGCTCAGGATGACGTAACAACTTGAAATATTATTTGATAGCCGGCGAACGGTCGGGCGATTTCCACGCGGCCCACCTCATGCGCGAGCTGCGCGGGCAGGACGCCGCCGCGCAGTTCCGCTACTGGGGCGGCGACCAGATGCAGGCCCAGGGCGGCGAGCTGGTGCGGCACTACCAGGACCTGGCCATCATGGGCTTTGTGGAGGCGGCCACCAGCGTGCTCAAGTTCCGGGGCTACCTCAAGCAGTGCCAGCAGGATTTGCTGGCCTTCCGGCCCGATGTGCTCATTCTGGTCGACTACGCGGGCTTCAACCTGCGCATGGCCAAGTTTGCCAAAGCCAACGGCATCAAGGTGTTTTACTACATCTCGCCCAAGATTTGGGCTTGGAACCAGGGCCGCGTGGCGCAGGTGAAGGCCAACGTCGACAAGATGTTCGTCATCCTGCCGTTTGAGGAGGAATTTTACCAGAAGTTTGGGTACGGCGTGGACTACACCGGCAACCCCACGGCCGACGCCGTGGCCGAGTTCGAGCCCACCGCCGACTTCTTCGAGCGTAACCGCCTGGAGCGCGACCGGCCCATCATTGCGGTGCTGCCGGGCTCGCGCAAGCAGGAAATCGAGGAAATGCTGCACGAGATGATTGCCATTCTGCCCGGTTTTCAGGAGTATCAGTTCGTGGTGGCCGGCGTCACCAACCTCGACCCGAACTACTACCGGCACTTCGAGCGCAACGGCATCAAGTTCCTCTTCGACCAAACCTTCGACCTGCTCAGCCACGCCAAGGCAGCTTTGGTCACGAGCGGCACCGCCACCCTGGAAACTGCCCTGTTTGGTGTGCCCCAAATAGTGTGCTACCGCACCAGCGCCCTGAGCTACGCCATAGGCAAGATGGTCATCAAGGTACCCTACATCTCGCTGGTCAACCTCATTGCGGGGCGGGCCGTGGTGAAAGAGCTGATTCAGGGCGAATTCAACGCCCGCAACCTGCTCGACGAACTCAAGCTCCTGCTGACCGACGCCGACTACATGGCCCGCATCAAGGCCGGCTACGCCGAGCTGCGCGAGAAGCTGGGCCAGCAGCAAGCCGCCCGCAAAACGGCCGAGCTGATGGTGAAGTATCTGCAAACAGTCTAACCAAAGGCCGCGCAACGTACGTTGCATATAGCCGCCCGTTGCAGGTGGAACAGCGGGCGCATTACCGGTGCGCCTGCCTAAATTTACCACTTCCACCGAAGCATTTGCTGTATGAAGCACCCTTACACGGCCCCGGCGGCCAGCACGTGGCTGGCCGCCAAGGCAGCGGCCTTTCGAACCCTGTTGAGCCGCGCGGGGGCCGTAGGGTGCCTGGTATTGTGTTCGCTGGTTGGCGCTTATGCCCAGCACGCCCCGCAGTTTTTCCAGGCCGATGCGGAAGCCCGCGGCGCCGCGGCCGGTACGCCCTTGGCCGCTGCTTTGTATAACTACCAAGCCCTGACCCTGGACGTGAACGGCTTGCGGGCTGCCCTGGCCACCGCCCCGCCCGAAACCCAGGCCGGCGCCGCCCCCCTGGTGCTGGGCTTGCCCTTGCCAAACGGCGGCACCGGCCGCTTTGCTCTGCGCCGGACTTCGGTGCTCGCGCCCGAGCTGGCCACCCGCTTTCCGGAAATCACCACCTATGTTGGGGTTGGCCTCGACGACGCCACCGCCACCCTGCGCCTCGACCTGACGCCGCAGGGCTTCCACGCCCAAGTGCTGACCGGCGCGGGCAACAGCTTTTACATCGACCCGGTGCGCCGGACCGATGCCCGGCACTACCTCAGCTTTTACCAGCGCGACATGAACCGGGCCGCAGCCGGCGCGGCCCAGCCCTGCGACTTCGAACCCAAAGCGTCGGCGGTGAAAGCAGCCACGCAGCGGCGCACGGCCCGCGCCAACCGGACCACGGCGGCGCTCGCCACGGGACCGGTGTTGCGCACCTACCGCCTGGCCCTGGCCTGCACCCCCGAATACGCTGCTGCCCGAGGCAACACGCTGGCCAGCGTGCTCGCCGCCGAGGCCACCACCGTCAACCGCGTGGTGGGCGTGTACGAGAAGGAGCTGGCCGTGCGCCTGGTGCTGATACCCAACAACGACCAGCTGGTTTTCCTGAGCGGTACCGGGCGGCAGCCGGCGCGGCGCTACACCAACAACAACGGGGACGCCATGCTCGACCAGAACCAAATCACGGTCGATAGCATCGTGGGCAATGCCAGCTACGACATTGGCCACGTGGTGAGCACCGGCGGTGGGGGAGTGGCCTACCTCGGGGTGGTGTGCGACCCCAACGACAAGGCCCGTGGCGTGACGGGCGCGGCCAACCCGGTGGGGGATGCCTTCGACATCGACTTTGTGGCGCACGAAATGGGCCACCAGTTCGGCGCCAACCATCCCTTCAACGGCGAAGGCGGCCAGTGCAACATTGCCAACCGCAACCCCCTCACGGCCTGGGAGCCGGGCTCCGGTTCCACCATCATGGCCTACGCGGGCATCTGCAACTCGCCCAACGACTTGCAGCCGAGCTCTGACGCTGTTTTCCACACGGGCAATTACGAGGAAATCCAGGATTTTATTGACCGGACCACCTGCGCCAGCACGCGAGCCACCGGCAACACCGCCCCCACGGTAACGGCGCCCGCCAGCGGCAAAACCCTGCCCGCCAACACGCCCTTCAAACTAACGGCCACCGCCACCGACGCCGAAAACGACGCCCTCACGTACTCCTGGGAAGAGTTGGACCTGGGCTCGCCCGGCACGCCCACCGCGGCCCAGGTGCCCGGCGACAACGTGCCCTTGTTCCGTTCGTTCAACCCCACGCCGTCGGGCACGCGCTATTTCCCGCGCCTGAGCAACTTGGTAGCCAACACCACGCAACTTGGCGAGCGGCTGCCCACCGTGACGCGGGAGCTCAAGTTCCGGTGCACGGTGCGCGACCAGCACAGCGGCCCCGCCGGCGTCATCGGGGGGGTAAACCTCAGCCAACTGGTTGAATTGAACGTGACCAGCACCGCCGGCCCCTTCGTGGTAACCGCACCCAACACGGCCGTGTCCTGGACCGGCGGCTCGGCCCAAACCGTGACCTGGAACGTGGCCGGCACCTCCAACGCCCCCGTGAATTGTGCCACGGTGAACCTGCGCCTCAGCCTCGACGGCGGTTTAACTTACCCGGTGCTGCTGGCCCAAAACGAGCCCAACGATGGTTCGGCGGTAGTGGTAGCGCCCAGCTCCGCCATCGCGCAGTCGTCGGCTCGGGTAATGATTGAGGCTGCCGACAACTACTTCTTCGACATCTCGGATGTCAATTTTATCGTTACCCCGCCCGCTGCGGGGCCCACCATCACCAGCTTTACGCCCACCGGCGGGCTGGCCGGCACGGTGGTCACGGTGCTGGGCTCCAACTTCACAGGCGCCACGGCGGTGAATTTCAACGGCACGCCCGCCGCCAGCTTCACGGTGAACTCCGCCACGCAGCTGACGGCTACCGTGGCCGCTGGCACCACCACGGGCACCATCACGGTCACGGGGCCTACGGGCACGGCTACTTCGCCCACCGCGTTTATTGTGGGCCCGCCGCCGGTCATCACCAGCTTCACGCCGGCTTCCGGGGCCATCGGGTCTAGCGTGGTCATCACGGGCACCGACTTCACCGGTGCTACGCGGGTGGCGTTCAACGGCACGAACGCCACGGCCTTCACCGTCAATTCGTCTACCCAAATCACGGCCACAGTTCCGGTGGGGGCCACCACGGGCCCCATTGCCGTCACTACTCCCGTGGCAACTGGGGTTTCGGCGGCCAGCTTCACCGTGATTCCGGCGCCCGTAATCCTGTCGTTCACGCCGCGCAACGGCTTGGTGGGCACGGTGGTCGTCCTCACGGGCACTGGGTTCACGGGCACCACGCAGGTCACGTTCAACGGCACGGTGGCGCCCGTTTTCACCGTCGACTCACCCACCCAAATCACCGTGACGGTGCCGGTTGGCACTACTTCGGGCCTCATCACCGTTACGGCTGCGGGGGGCTCGGGCAGTTCGGCCACGGTCTTTATTGTGCCGCCGTCCAACGACTTGTGCGCCAACGCACTACCCATTGCCTGCGGGCAAACCCTGGCGGGAACCACAATAGGCGCCACGGCCATTGGCGACCCCACCGCCGACTGCTTCGAGCCCATTGACGGGGGCGGAGTATTCTACACCATCACCGGCACGGGCAACAGCATCACCCTGTCTACTTGCAACTCCGGTACGGCTTACGACAGCAAGCTCTTCGTTTACTCGGGCAGCTGCACCGGCCTGACCTGCGTGGCTGGCAACGACGACGCGGGCAGCTGCCAGGCCAACTCGCTGGCGTCCAGGGTGTCCTTCAATTCGGTGCTGGGTACGTCCTATACCATATTCGTGAGCGGTTTTCTGGACGAAACGGGACCGTTCACGTTGAGTGCGGTCTGCTCTACGACTACGTCCACCACCGTTGCCGCCAAAAGCGAATTCAGCGTGTGGCCCAACCCGGTGGCCGGCAAAACCGCCTTGCACGTCACGCTGGTCAAGCCCGCGGCCAACGCCAGCTTCACCCTGCGCACCATCTTGGGCCAGGTGGTGAGCACCCACAGCTTCAGAGGCAAGGAAGCCGAGCTGGCCACCACCGGGCTGGCATCGGGCACGTACCTGCTCACCGTGCAAGTCGATGGCCGGGCTCCCAGCGTGCGCCGCGTAGTGGTGGAATAGGAAGGTCAGTTAAAAATGAAAAGCCCGCCTGAATCGTCAGGCGGGCTTTTTTTAATTGGTTTTGCGTGAGTTGATTTTTCGGTTGTGCTGCGAAGGCTAATACACCCTCTCCACTCCCTTAGTGTTGACCTTGGGGACGGGCACCATGAGTTCGCGTAGCCAAGTGGGGCGGGCCGGCGGGGCCGTGTTCAGCTTGGCCTGCCACTCCTCGTCGGTGAGGCGGGTGGGGCTCTGAAACTCGTAGTAGCTGAACACCGGACCCACGGCCACGACCGTGGTGCCGTTGATTTCGACCACGGTGTAGAGGGCATCCACGGCGCCTACTGCTTCTTCCAGCACGTCGGCGTTGTGGGCGTACACGTCGGCCACCACCCCCAGGTGCCGCTCGCGGTCGGGTAGCCGGTCGGTTTTGAGGATGTTGAACGTCAGCTGCTCGGCCCAGCCGCCGATTTGAGCCAGCTCCAGCATGTCGTCTTCGCTCACCGGCTCGTGCCGCAGCTCTTGCTGGGCAATTTTGCGCAGGGTTTTCATTTTTTCGCGCAGCTCCTTGTTCAGGCCGCTCAGGTGCGGGGTGTTGGCCTGCAGGCGGGTGAGGGACTGGTCCTGAAAGGCCAGCAGGCTCAGGGCTGCGTCCCAGAAAGGCACGTTGGGCTCCACGTAGGCCAGCACGATGGGGTCGGGCGGGCCGCCACCGCCCGGGCCGCCCATCTCGGCGGCCTGCGGCTGCTCTGAATACAGCAGCAAGTCGTGCTTGAGTTCGGCCCAGCCGCCGAGGGCGGTGCTCAGGTTGCGCTTCTGCCAGGCGGGCGTGGCGGCAAAAAGCGGCGCGCCGGGCGCGGGCGACGCGGGCTTATTAAGGCTGAGCAGGGTTTGCAGGGTTTTGGTGTAGAGGTTGCGGTCCCAAGCCGTGGTGCCGGCAAACTGCTTTTGGAGCTGCCGCAGCGTGTCGGGGAAGGCGGGCCAGCGGGCAGCTTCGCGGTAGTGGTTCAGTAGCACCGCCTCGGCCGTGGCGTTGCCAAAGGAGGCAAACACGTCGAGGCCCTTGGGGAAGGGGCGCTTGGGCGCCGGGTCGGTGACTTCGGTGAGGCGCGAGAGGATTTCGGCATCGAAGCTGTAGCGGCCCGCGGTGAAGAGCAGCTTGGGGCGGTCAAGGGCGGTTTGGGCCAGGGCCCGGGTGCCCTTGGCCCGGATGCGGTCGGTACCGGCGGCGAGCAGCGCGGGGCGCAGGCGGGCCAGCACGGCCGGCGCGGCCAAGGCGTCAAGGGTTTTGCCGGCGTAGGCCGGGCTGGCCAGCAGCCGGAGCAGGTGGGTGAGCGACCGGTTGTCTTCGTCGCCGGCCAGCACGTCGAGCACGCGGGTGAAGTTCTGAAAGCCGCGCGTGGCGGCCGGGTCGGCGGCCTGGGCTTTGGCCAGCGCCACGGCCCGCAGCAGGCCCGCGTCGGTGTCGAGAAACACCGGGGCCGTATTCAGCCACTTCACCGTGCGGAAGTAGCGCTTGGTAGTGTCGGTGCGGGTGTACATGCCGTGCGGTTTCAGCGCCTGGTATTCAAACAGCGAGTCTTCCAGCAGCAATGACCCTTTGTCGACGGCCTGGGTGGCGCGGCTTACCTCCAGTTGGGCGTCGATGGCGTAAGCGCCCGGCACCGGTCCTGGCTGCCCCGTGAGCAGGCCCTGGCCCACGGCGTAGTAAGCGGCGGCCCACTCGGCGGCGTTGCGGGCGGCGGGCAGCTGGCTTTGCTGGGCCAGGGTGCGCGCCTGGGCATTGCCTTGGCGCAACATGGCGGTCACCACGGGCAGCAGCCGCTTTTCTTCTACGTCTTCTAGGATGCCGTTCAGATACTTGTGCAGCAGTTGCAGGAACAAATCGGTGGTGACGAAAGCGGGCGTGAAGGCGTACTCGCCCTTGTCGTAGAGGTAGAACAGCTGCTCCTCCTTGGTGGGCACGATGGCGAAGTTGTTTCGGGCCAGCCCCGCCCGCAGGGCCGTCGGCAACGCAAACTCGCGCTGGTTGGTGATGAAATCGGGGTTAATCATCGGGAACCCGCCTTGCGGAGCCACTCGGCCCGCCAGCAGCTTGGTTTCGAGGGCTTGCACCTTCTGCTCAAACGCCGCTTCTTGCCGGTTGAGCGGTACCGGGATGACGCTGGCCGGCAGCGCATTCCCGGCTGAGTCGCTCGCCTCGCTCCACACCGGTTTGTACCAGTTGGTTTTGTCGAAGTGGCGCCGCAGCGTGGCGTTCATGAAGCAGTAGCCGTTGCGGGCGTACAGCGTGTTGCGCAACAGCACCAGGTCGAGGTAGGACTTGCCAGTCAGGTTCTGGCTGTAGTCGAAGGCCGGCAGCGGCTTGCGCTTCACAAAGTCGCCCTCGTCGTATTCGCTCGGGCCATCGAAATACTCTTTGATGTAGGGCCGGGCGTATACATTGGCCAGCTCGGCCTTGTCCTCGGTGAGCTGCACCGGCACCTGCTCGCCAAAGCCATTGCCGTGAAAGACGGTGCCCGGTGGAGCCGTGGCCGGATTGTGGGCAGGTGCGTCGGTCGACAGCGGCGCCGCGCGGCGCTGCCAGAAAAAGTAGGCCGTGCCTAATCCCAGCACCACCAAAATTCCGAGTAGCGACAGTAGAATTTTACGATTCATGCAAGCAGTTAAATAGAAAAACAACTCATCTAACAAAAGCCAAATACGCCGCATCCAACGACTTTCGGCGGGCAATGAAGCCATCGAGTGCCAGCCCAAAGCCCTGCCAATGATAGCGCCCAATGCAGTAGTTACCGTCCGGGGCTTGCTCGAGGGTGCGAACATACGTGCGGCCCCGCACGGCGGGCTCGGTTCGGAAATACAGCAGCCGATAGGTCAGCCGCGAGCCGCGCCAGCGCGCCTGCAACCGGCCCGCCGAATCGAGCGCGTACACAAAAAGCCGCCGGTGCCAGGCGCTATCAAACCGGGTGGGCTTGACGGGGCCCACCAGCAGGTCGGCGTGGCCGTCGTTGTCCACGTCGCCCGCGCCGAAAGCGTAAATCGGAAACCGAAAACTGACCACTGAAGCGCCGCCGGTGGCCGTGGGCACCCAAATTTGCGTCTGGCGAGCACGAGGTAGCCGGCGCAGCCGGGCCGTGGCCGTCCCCGCCGGGCCCGCCACGGTCGCCCGCCGCTCAAAAAAGCCCAACGCCGAATCCGGCGCCGCGTCCGGGCCGGTGGGTTGCAGCCGCCAGCCGCCAGTTCGGTCGTCGGGCACCAGTTGCACCGCGGGTGAGGCGCGCCCGATGCGAGCCACCAGGGCCGCCCGGGCGCGGGCATCGGCGGCCTGTGGCACGGCACGCACCAGTTGCAACGGCCGGAGGTACGTGGCCACCACGTGCCCGTCGCGCAAGTCAAAATCGGCCTGTACCGCAAGGGTCGTGGCCGCGCCGCGTTGGTCGAACAGGAAGTTGCCGAGGCTGTAGATAATGGGCCGGCCGCGGTAGTATTCCACGGTTTGCACCACATGCGGGTGCGCGCCTACCACCGCTGCCGCGCCACAGTCCACGAAGGTGCGGGCCTGCTCGCGTTGCTCTTCAGTGGGCTGGCCGGCGTATTCGGTGCCCCAGTGTAGGTACACCAGCACCGCCCGCTTGGGAAACAGCGTTTTGTAAGCCGCCAGCCGCTCGCACAGCGCGGCAAAGTCGCGGCCACACACGCACCCTTCGCCCGCGCCGCCCACCCGAAACGCCGAATACGCCAGCACCGCTACGCTGCTATCGGGGCCCAGCAGCGTGGGCAGGCAGCCGGTGGCCGAATCGGGCTGGTAGCCCAGCGCGCCCAGCCGGGCCCGGCGCGTGGCCTCGAAGGTGTCCTCCAGCCCCTGCAGGTGCTGGTCGAAAGTGTGGTTGTTGGCCAGCGAGACGTGCGTGAGCCCCAGCCGGCGCAACCAGCCCGCCCAGTGCGGCGCGGCCCGAAACACAAACTGCTTCGCCGCCGGCTGCTGGTGGGTGGTTAGCGGGCATTCCAGATTGCCAATCACGTAGTGGCTGCCCGCCCACCAGCGGCGCGCGCGGCGGGCCAGGGCCGTGCTGTCACGGGCCAGGGCCGCCGGTACGCCGCGGGCCAGGAGGATGTCGCCCACCACGCTCACCCGGAGTGCGGCGGGTGGGGGAGCCTGGCAGGCGGTGAGGGTGCCGCCCAGCACTCCCGCTCCCAGCAGCACTCGCCAAAGCCAAGTGGGCAAAGCCACTGCGAAAAGAAACAGGAAGCCGAGTGGTTTAGTAGTCGTCATCAACGGCGTGGCCTTCGCGGGCAGCAACCACTTGCGTAGTTCCTAGATAACGAGGCGGACAGCCAAGATAAAGCGGATTGTAGCGGGTACCACAAGGTGCTGGGCTCATTCCACAAACTGAACGTTGGGCAGTGGAGTGCCGTCGCTCATGCATACCGCCAGCAGGTGGTCGGGCTCGTGAACGGTTTCGAAAGACCAACTCCACTGAATCGGTTGGCCAATAATTATGGGAATGGTAATTTCTACGGGCTTGAACTCCGACGCAAAATCCGAGACGGTGAACCCAACTTGCCACGCCTGAAACGCTTCCTCAATGATAGGAACCAGCTTTTCGACCAACGCCGGATACGTGCTTTCAATGTGCCGAAAGAAGGCGCGTTGGGCGTCCGTGGGTCCGTCCCGGTCAGCCGCGATGCAACAAAATACCTCGCTGCTGGCAGGAGCGAAGGGAATCGTTGCCGCGCCGTACCACACCGGGGGCACCATCCTGCTAAAAGTCTGCATTTCAATCCGCCCAAATACTTCGTCTTGCAAAATCGGTTTGCCGAAGAGCGCAGAAAATATTCCCATAGAGCTAAATCTGCCTTTTGAAAGGGTTACAAAAAATGGGAAGCCCGGCCGAAACCGAACTTCCCATTATGTATGGCTGGGCGCCGCCTGCATGGTAGCTACGCGGCCCGCATGTGGCGCAGCGTCGATTTCTCGAACTTGCTGCGGCAGTAGCTCAGGTTGATTTGCAGCTTGTCGGCTTCTTCCTCGGAGGGCATTTCGAACATGGCGTCGGTCATGATGCTCTCGCAGATGGAGCGCAAGCCGCGGGCGCCGAGGCGGTACTCGTCGGCTTTTTCCACGATGTACTCCAGCGCGTCTTCGGTGAAGCTCAACTCAATGTTCTCCATGCCGAACAGGCGCTTGTACTGGCGCACGAGCGAGTTCTTGGGCTCGGTCAGAATTAGGCGCAGCGTGCTGCGGTCCAGTGGGTTGAGGTGGGTGAGCACGGGCAGGCGGCCGATGAGCTCGGGGATGAGGCCGAAGCTCTTGATATCCTGGGCCGACACGTAGCGCAGGAAATTCTCGGTGTCCACCTGCTCGTCCAGGTTGGTTTTGGCAAAGCCCATGGGCTTGGTGTTGAGCCGGCTCTTGATGATGCGGTCGAGGCCCGAGAAGGCGCCGCCGCAGATGAAGAGGATGTTTTCGGTGTTCACCGAAATCATCTTTTGCTCGGGGTGCTTGCGCCCGCCCTGCGGCGGCACGTTGATGGCCGTGCCTTCGAGCAATTTCAGCAAGGCCTGCTGCACGCCCTCGCCGCTCACGTCGCGCGTGATGCTGGGGTTGTCGCTCTTGCGGGCAATTTTGTCGATTTCGTCGATGTACACGATGCCGCGCTCGGCAGCTTCGAGGTTATAGTCGGCCGCTTGCAGCAGGCGGGTGAGGATGCTTTCCACGTCTTCGCCCACGTAGCCGGCTTCCGTGAGCACGGTGGCGTCGGCAATGCAGAAGGGCACTTGCAGGATTTTGGCCAGCATGCGCGCCAAAAACGTCTTGCCGGTGCCGGTTTCGCCCACCATGATGATGTTGGACTTCTCAATCTGCACCTCGTCCTCGCTGGGCTTTTGCATCAGGCGCTTGTAGTGGTTGTACACCGCTACCGACATCACGCGCTTGGCCTCGTCCTGGCCCACCACGTACTGGTCGAGGTGCTCCTTGATGGCTTTGGGCTTGATGAGGTTGAACTTGGGCTGCTTGCTGTCGTTCAGTGCCTTGGCTTCTTCGTCAAGAATGTGCTGAGCCTGGCCCACGCATTTTTCGCAAATGTGGGCGTTGATGCCCGAAATCATAACGGCGACTTCGCGCTTGCTCTTATTGCAAAAGGAACAGGATATTTCGGCCACGGAAAGAAGAGTAAGATAGGGTGGAGGGAGCTGGTTTCGAACAAGCGGGCTCAAAGGTACAACAAGGTCAACGTCTGCGATGGGAAAAATCGTGCAGTACGTTTACCTGCAAATACGGCATTTGCTGAATATTGCGTAGCTTTAAAAAGCGTTGCGCCTCACAAAGTTCATTCCGCAAGGCTTTGTTTCCGGTCTACCTCGGATGTTTATGGAGCAAAGACTATTGAAGACACTCGCGGTGTGGTGGGGGTTGCTTGGCGTGCTGCCCGGCGCAGCCCAAACCCTGGCTTTGCGCGAATACACCATTGCCAACGGCCTGCCGCAGAGCGTAATATATGCCATTTGCCAGGACAGCCAAGGCCGGCTGTGGGCCGGCACTCAAGGCGGTCTGTGCGTGTTCGACGGCCAGCAGTTCCGGGTGTACGACGGCCGCCAGGGCCTGGCCGACAACCACGTGCGAGCCGTGGCCGCTGCGCCCGATGGCACCATTTGGGTGGGCCACGAATACGGCGGCCTGGCCTGGGTGCGCCCCGGCCAAGTGGGCCGCTGCCGGTTGCCGGGCGTGGCGCCCACGCTGCACGCCCGCCGCATTTGGCTGGCCCCCGGCGGCGTGGCGTGGGTGGCCACCGAAGGCCAGGGCCTGCTGCGGCTCCGTTGCGGCCCCCGCGACACCGCCCTCACCCGGCTGGACCGCTCCCAAGGGTTGCCTTCTGATAACGTGAGCTTTGTGGCACCGGGCCCGGCCGGGCAGCTCTGGGCTGCCACCGACGCCGGGCTGGCCGTGCTGGACGCTGCCACGGGCCGCTTGCTGGACGCGCCGCGCCGGGCCCTGCCGCCGGCTTTGCAGTCGGGGGGCATCAATAGTTTTTTTCGGGTGAACGACACCTTGTTTTGGGTGGCCACCACCGACGGGCTCCTGCGCCTGAGTGGCAGCCGGCCGTGGGTCGCGCGCCGCTTTGGCCCCGAGGCCGGCCTGTGCACCGCCAACGTGCGGCGCGTGCTGCAGGACCGCGCCGGCCGGGTGTGGGCCGCCACCGCCACGGGCCTCAGCCGCGCCCCTGCGCAAGGACAGCGGTTTGAGTGCGTGGCCGGCGGCGGCAGCTTCGACAGCGAAGTGGCTTCGGACTTGCTGGAAGACCGCGAAGGCAGCCTCTGGACGGTGCACGACAACGGCATGGCCCAGCACCTGCCCGACGAGCGGTTTGCCCAGTTCACCACCGCGCAGGGCCTGCCCAACAACGAGGTGCACAGCATCCTGAAAATCGGGCCCGGTGCCTACTGGGTGGGCACGCCCAACGGCCTCACGGAACTGAGGCCCGCCGCCCCGACGGGCCAGCAGGCCCGGCCGGTGCGCTTGCCGGGTACTGGCCCACAGCCGTTTGTGCGGTGCTTGTTTCGCGACAGCCGGGGCGATGTGTGGGTGGGGCTGACGGGAGCCGGGGCCCTGCGCTACCACCCCGCCACGCGCCAGTGGACGGTTTTCAACCAACGTCCGGCGCTGGGCGGGCAGTCGGTGGCCAGCATCGCCGAGGACGGGCGGGGGCGCATTTGGCTGCTCACGCGGCAGGCCGGCCTCACCGTGTTCGACCCCGCCACGCAGGCCTTTCAAACTTTTGATGCCCAGCGCGGTGGCTTGGGTACCAACGACCTGTGGAAAATATTGCGCGCTCGCAACGGCCTGCTGTGGGTGGGGACCGACAACCGCGGCCTTGTGCGCCTGGACCCGGCCACCGACACCTTCCAGCCGGTGCCGAGCCAGCCCGACCGCCTCAGCATCGGCTCTATCAGCGAGGACGAGCGCGGCAACCTGTGGCTGGGCAGCATCGGGCGCGGACTGCTGCGCTACGACGGACGCCGGCTGCAGTCGTTTGGCCCGCAAACGGGCTTGCAGTCGAACAACCCCTTCTTTGTGCAGTGCGACGGATTGGGCCACGTGTGGCTGGGCACCAACCTGGGGCTCGATTGCTTCGACATCCGCACGGGCCGGGCTCGCAGCTATGGCTTGGCCGAGGGCTTTGCGGGCCAGGAAACCAACCAGAACGCCGTGCTGCCGGACGACGGTGGGCAGCTGTGGGTGGGCACCATCAACGGGCTGATGCACTACGACCCCGCCCTGGCGCGGCCGAACCGCGCGGCACCGCGCACTTTGGTGTCGGGCTTGCGCATCTTTCTCAAAGACACGGTCTTGGCACCCAACTTGGCGTTGCCGCACCAACTCAACCATCTCACCTTCGACTACATTGGAGTGAGCTTGACCAACCCTAGCCAAGTGCGCTACCAGTACCGGCTGGCGGGCTTTGAGTCCGCTTGGGTGGGGCCGCTCAAAACCACTTCGGCCACCTACACCAACCTGCCGCCCGGCGACTATTCTTTTCAGGTGCGGGCGGCCAACAACGACGGCGTGTGGAACCGTCAGCCCGCTGCGTATGCCTTCACCATCCGGGCGCCCTGGTGGCGGGCGTGGTGGGCTTATCTGCTGTATGCGGGCGGTTTTGGGCTGATTATTTACGGGGTGCGTGCCTTTACCAAGGCCCGGGAGCGGGACCGCGCCGACCGCCGGCTTGAGCACCAAGCCCTGGCCCACCTGCAGGAGCTGGACCGGGTGAAAACCGACTTTTTTACCAACGTGAGCCACGAGCTGCGCACGCCGCTCACGCTCATTCTCGGGCCGGCCGAAAATTTGGCCACCGAGCCCGCCGACCCCGCCGTGCGCCAGCAAGGCGGGCTGGTGTTGCGCCACGCCCGCAAGCTGCTCACCCTCATCAACCAGCTACTCGACCTCAGCAAGCTGGAAGCGGGGGCCCTGCGCCTGTTGCCCACCAGCGGCGATGCCGCCGCGGCCGTGCGCCAACTGGCGGCCTCGTTCAGCTCATTGGCCCAGAGCCGTGGCCTGGTCTTGCGCTGCGATGCGCCGGCGCAGCCCGTGCCGTTGGTGTTCGACGCCGCCAAGCTCGATGACATTCTAACCAACTTGCTGGCCAATGCCGTGCGCTTCACCCCGCCCGGCGGCCTGGTGACGGTGACGGTGACCGAAACGCCGTCCAGCGTGGCGGCCCCCAGTGGAGGCGTGGCCATTGCCGTGCACGACACAGGGCCCGGCATTGCGCCCGAAGACCAGCCCCACCTGTTCGACCGGTTTTATCAGACTTCGGAGTCCGTTGCTACCGGCTACGGGGCGGGCACGGGCATCGGCCTGGCGCTGGTGCGCGAGCTAACGGCGCTGCACGGCGGCCACGTGAGCGTGACCAGCGAGGTGGGCGTGGGCTCCACCTTCACGGTGCACCTGCCCCGGGTGCTGCAACCCGTGGCCCCGCCCGACGCAAAGACTCCGGTTGTCAGGGTACCGCCGGGGCCTGCCGTTCCGGCTGAAACACCCGACGAAACCGGAACGGCCGTGGCGGACGCCGATGCGCCGGTCGTGCTGGTTATTGAGGACAACGACGAGGTACGCGAATTCATCGGCGCAACGCTGGCCCCGGATGGCTACCAACTGCTGCTGGCTGCCGATGGCCAGGCGGGCGTGGCCCTGGCCCAGGCCGAAGTGCCCGACCTGGTGGTGAGCGACGTGATGATGCCCGGCCTCGATGGCTACCAAGTGTGCGCCGCGCTGAAAACGAGCGCGGCCACCAGCCACATTCCCGTGGTGCTGCTCACCGCCAAGTCGGGCGCCGATGCCAAGCTCGAAGGCCTTGAAACGGGGGCCGACAGTTTCCTGGCCAAGCCCTTCAACCCCCGCGAGCTGCGGGCCCAGGTGCGCAACCTGCTGGCCTTGCGCCAGCGTCTGCAGGCCCGCCTGGCAGCCGGGGCCGGCGAGCCCGCCGCTGCCCCCACCGGACCACTGGTCCCTGCGCCCGAGGTGTTGGCGGCTCACGCAGCGGCCGTGGCGGGCCTGCCTTCGCTCGACCAGGATTTTCTGCGCCGGGTGAACGAGTCGGTGCTTCGCCATTTGTCCGATGAGGCGTTTGGGGTGGACGAACTGGGGGCCGACATCGGCATGAGCCGGACGCAGGTGCACCGCAAGCTCAAGGCGCTCAGCGGGCAGTCGCCGGGCGAGTGCATTCGCAGCACCCGGATGCACCGGGCCCTGGCTCTGTTGCAGGCGCAAGTGGGGACGGTGGCCGAGGTGGCCTACCAAGTGGGCTTTGGCAGCCCGGCGGCTTTTTCTACGGCCTTCTCCCGGCAGTTTGGCTACCCGCCCAGCGCGGTGTCGCGGCAAGTGGGCGGGCCAGCCGAAGTGAAGCAGCCGAATGGGTAGTTGATAGTGGGAGAATGGCCGGGGCTGGGCTCGGTGCGGTAGCCGTTGTGGCGGCACTGGTCGGAGCGGCGTGAGCAGTGAGAGCCAGTAGACAGAATTGAGCTAACTCCTCGGGCCTGCAGGATGGGGCCTGGGGGCGCTTGCATTAATTCGAACCATCTCTGGTCGCCCGGAAAAGTGCTAGTAAAAAGGGCCAATGGGACGGGAAGCACAGGAGTAGTAAAATCTGGTTTTTACTAGTTTTTTTGTTGCAATTCGAAGGCGATGTAACAAATGCGAAAGCATATGGAACACTCGCGCATGCGTTGCAACGCCTGCAAAAGCCTTCGCAACATTCGAGTATGGCTATGTACCAGGGGAGGGGCGTGCTTTGACTTCATCAAGCAGCCACTGCGAAGTCAATTGCTGGGAGCGTAAAAAAGTGCTACTCCCTGCTTCGGCCAGCCGGCTTGCTCCACCTCCTCTAGGCTCTCGCCCGTGGTCATGTCAGCGTCCGTCCGTCGTCTCGAACCTGCCGATTTGGGTTGGGCCACGGCTCTGCTGGTGGCGGCGTGCGCCGAGCTGCCGGTGCTGCGCTACTGCTGCACGGGCCCGGCGGCGGCGGCGCAGCGGGCGTGGGTGCTGAGGCAATTGTTGCGCTTCGGCCTGCGCTTTGGGCGGGTGTATACCAACGCAGAAGGCAGCGCGCTGGCTGTGTGGCTAAGCACCAAGCAGCCCACGGCCACGCTGTACCAATTGGTGCGCGCCGGCCTGCTGCCCGCGGCCCTGTGGCACTTCGGCTGGGCAGGTTTTCAGCGCCTGCGCTCGGTGCGGACAACTGCCGCCGCCTTGCAGCGGCAAAGCACCGGGCTGGTCGAGCATTACCACCTGGTGGCCTTGGTGGTGGCGCCCGCCTACCGGGGGCGCGGAGTGGGGCGCCGCATGCTGCAAGCTGCGCTGGCGGCCATGCAGGCCACGCACGCGCCGTGCTACCTCGACACGCAACAGCCCGAGCAGCTGATTTTCTTCCAACGGCTGGGCTTCCAGCTCACGGGCCATTGCCAATTGGGGCCCGAGGCCAACGCCCCGGTTAACTGGGGGCTGGTGCGCCCCAGCACTCCCGACGGCCCCTTTCACTAGTCCTTTTCTGCATCATTCCCAATTCCTTATTCCTCATGAAAAAAGCATTTCTACCCTTGTGGGCTGCGGCGTGCGTGGCCGCTGCCCCGCTCACCGCACAAGCGCAAACGCGTAAACCAGCTGCTAAGCCACCCGTCAAAACAGTGGCCAAGCCGGCCCCAAAACCCGTGGTAAAGCCTGCCGCTGCTGCTGCCACGCCGGCCCGGCCCGTGGCGCCGGCGCCCGCTCCGACGCCTACTTCGGCGTCTGCTTCGGCTCCGGCGCCCGCCGCTAGCGCTGCCGTTGCGGCCCCGGCCGGCGCGTTTGGCGTGGGCACCAACGTGGTGAACCTGGGCATCGGGCTGGGCAACCGCTACGGCTACGGCACCGGCTTTTTGGGCGGCAGCTCGTCGGTGTCGCCGGCGCTGAGCGTGTCGTACGAGCGCGGCATTTTGCCGCTGGGACCGGGCGTGCTGGGGGTGGGGGCCTTTGTGGGCTACCAAGGCGCCAGCTACGACCTCGGCAGCGGCGACAAATGGCAATACACCGACATCATCGTGACGCTGCGCGGCGCCTTCCACTACCCCTTCCTGGAGAATCTGGACGCCTATGGCGGGGTGGGGGTGGGCCTGCGCCACGCCGGGGTTTCCTTCGAGGGCAGCAACGTGTACGACATCGGCTCGACCAGCGGCAACGAGGTGGCGGCGGGCCTGTTCGTGGGCGGGCGCTACTTCTTCACGCCCGGCATTGGGGCGTTTGCCGAGCTGGGCTACGACCAAACCTACCTCAAAATCGGCTTGTCGG
This sequence comes from Hymenobacter sp., assembly GCF_036388155.1. Taxonomy (NCBI): domain Bacteria; kingdom Pseudomonadati; phylum Bacteroidota; class Cytophagia; order Cytophagales; family Hymenobacteraceae; genus Hymenobacter; species Hymenobacter sp. Next base: position 18,689 of record NZ_DASVSI010000029.1, read on the forward strand.
CCAAGTTTTAAGCGCGGGGCCCGGCAGGGTACTGCGCGTCACCTCACCTTCTTTTCTGCTACGCTATGAAACCACAAGTAGAACACTTGGAGCTGGTTTTTCTGGCCTCTACCGTCACCGCTGCCTGGGGAGCGGGCTGGGCCTTCACCACCACCCCGGCGCCCCAGCCCCCACCCACGGACCCGGCCTCGCCGCCCGTGCACGTCCGGCTGGCCGTGGTAAGCGCCTGAATGGCACTGCCACCTGTTGGCAGGCCTTACGCGGTAAGTGTCTGATAATGCACTAACCATCAATGCCTCATGTCCGCCTTCCTGCTTGCAGCTTATGACTCACGACTCAGAAGAATGCCATGGTCCGCCGGCTGGCCGCCGTGCGGTTGTCCACGCCCAGCTTGGCGTAGATGTTTTGCAAATGGTTTTGCACCGTGCGCGGGCTGATGCTGCACAACCGGCCGATTTCCTTGTCGGTGCGTCCCTGGGCCAAGTGAAACAGGATGTCGGCTTCGCGCCGGGTCAGGCCAAAATAGTCCGGGACTGGCGGGTCGGCTGGGGCAAAACCGGCGGGTGCGCCGGAGGCCCCGGCCAAGCCGGAGCAGCGGAGCAGCCCCTCCAAATGGGGCCGCACGAAGGCCAAAAGGGTGCGTTCGCCTTCGGTAAAATCCTGGCGGCTGCGGAAAATAGCACACGACACCGTGCCCCAGCCCGGCACTCGGGCCGCCAACACCAGGTGATGGGTGAGGGCGTACGGCCGGTAGAGCAGCTGATACAAATCAGTCCGCACGAAACGCGGCAACGCGGCGAAGTCGCTGGTGCGCAGCGGCAGGGCATTCTGGCGCACAAATAGCTCCTCGAACAGCGGGTGCTGCGTCATGATGGGCGAGGCATCGTGCAGCATTTCAGTGCTGAACAAATGCTGCGGCCAGGCCCCCAAAAACCGCATGGTGCCCTGGGCATCGAAGTGGTCGAAGCAAATGGTTTCGGCCCCAAACAAGTCGAGCAGCGCTGCGGCCAGCCGGTCGAACAGCGTGGCCGGGTCGGGCTGGGCGTAGAGCACGGCCAGCGCGTCGCTAAGCTGGCAAGCGTGCTTTAAAGCAAGGCTTTGCATGGAGTCGTATCGAATTGGCGAGGCCCCGAAAACCAACGGGTTTCCCTGCGAATATAAAGGATTGCATAGGTAGGATTACCTATTTAGAAAGGAATATGCTGCCAATAGTTTTGCCCAAAACTACCTGTCGGTAGGCGGGTCACCCATTCACCTTTTTCTGTATGATAATTTTCTTACGCACGCTTGCGCTTGTGGCGGCTACTTGCTTGCTCGGCTACCGGGCCAGCGCCCAGGTGGGCATTGGCACGACTACCCCGGACGCCTCGGCTGCCCTCGACATCCGGGCTGCCAACAAGGGCCTGCTCATCCCGCAGGTTTCCCTGACGGCGCTCACCGACGGCGCCACCATTGCCTCCCCGGCCACTGGCCTGCTGGTGTTCAACCGCAATGCTGGCCTCAGCGGCGGGGTAGGGTTTTACTACAACGCCGGCACCGCCGCCGCGCCCGCCTGGACCAAGCTCAACACCGGTGCGGCGGCGCCTGGCGGTGGTTGGGGCCTGAGCGGCAACGCCGCCACCGACCCCGCCACCAACTACGTGGGTACCACCGACCAACAGCCGCTGGTGCTGCGCACCGGAGGCACCGAGCGGGCCCGCCTGGGGCTGAACGGGGCGTGGTGGCTGGGGTATCCGATAATCTCGGGGCCGGTGGGGGCCACGGGCAACGTGCTGGTGGGCTACCGCACCGGCAACGCCCTCACGCCCAGCGCCGGCACCATCAACACGCCGGGCAGCGGGGTCGGCAACCTGTTTGTAGGCGCTAATGCCGGCGAAGCCACCACCACGGGCCGGGACAATATTTTTCTGGGAAGTTTTGCCGGCAACGACAACGTGACCGGCAGCTCGAACCTGTTCGTGGGCTCTTCGGCGGGCAGCGCCAACACCAGCGGCGGTAGCAACCTGTTCATTGGGCACAGTGCCGGGGCGGCGGCCACCACCGCCAGCTACAATCATTTCGTGGGGGACCGGGCCGGCTACTCTACAACTACCGGTACGCGCAATACCTTGGAAGGCTTCCAGGCCGGCTACCGCAACACCACCGGCAGCTACAACGTGGCCTTGGGCGACTCGGCCGGCTTTGCGAGCCAGGCCGACAACGGCAACCTTTTTATCGGGGCCGGGGCCGGGGTGCGCACCAACGTGGGGGGGCTGGGGGGCTTCAGCCACATGGTGGGTTACCGGGCGGGCTACCGCAACACCACGGGCGCGCGCAACTTCTTCGTCGGGTATGCGGCTGGCTTCAGCAACAGCACGGGCCGGGACAACCACTTTGCCGGCTTTCAAGCCGGATACAAAAACACGACGGGCAGCCAGAACCAATTCGAGGGCAACAATGTGGGCTACGGCAACACGACCGGCAGCCGCAATTTTATTGCCGGCGCCCAGGCCGGCTTCAACGCCGCTACTGGTGACAACAACGTGCTACTCGGCTACCAGGCGGGCTACTCCAGCACCGGCGGCGACAACAACACCTTCGTGGGCACGGCCAGCGGCTACAACAACGGCAACGGTCTCCGCAATGCCTACTTGGGCTACAATGCCGGCTACCAGCTGCGCGGCTCCGACAACACCGCTTTGGGTAATGCGGCCGGCTCGGGCAACGTGAGCGGCACCACTACCGTGTCCGCCGACAACGTGACGCTGGTGGGCGGCCAAGCCGGCCAGAACAACACCGCCGACAACCTGGTGGCGCTGGGCTACCAGGCCGGCCGGGCCAATACGGGCCCCAACAACACTTTCCTGGGAATGCTGGCCGGCAACGCCAACACCAGCGGCGGCGCCAACGTGTTTGTGGGTTTCCAGGCCGGCACGGCCAACACCACGGGCGGGGGCAACACGCTGATGGGCTTTTTGACCGGCAGCAGCCTCACTACGGGGCAGTCGAACACCGCCATGGGCAACTTTGCGGGCTGGCGCAACCGCACCGGCAGCAACAACACCCTGCTCGGCGACGGGGCCGGCTCCGGGGTGCTGAACGACAGCTTCAGCGAGGCCACCCTGGTAGGGGCCGATGCCGGCGGCAGCAACACCAGCAACGGCCTGGTGGCCGTGGGCTACCAGGCGGGCCGCGCAAACACGGGCACCCAAAACACGTTTGTGGGCTTCCAGGCCGGCTACGCCAACACCATCGGCGAGAACAATTATTTCAGCGGCTTCGAGGCGGGCTTGTCGAACACCACCGCCTCGCGCAACCACTTCGCGGGCTACCAGGCCGGGCGCAGCACCACCACCGGCACCGGCAACCACTTCGACGGCTACCAGGCCGGGCGCAACAATACCACCGGCACCAACAACACCTTTGTGGGCAACCTGGCCGGCACCAGCCTCAGCGGCGGCGAAAGCAACGTGGGGGTAGGCCGGCTGGCCGGCTTTGGCATCACGAACGGCGACCGCAATGTGTTCATCGGTTTCCAGGCCGGGCAGGCCACCGCGAATGGCGGCTCCAACGTGTTTGTCGGGTACGGGGCGGGCATCAGCAACACGGGTGCCGGCAACATTTTTATCGGCGACGAAGCCGGGAAAAACCACTTGAGCGGCTTCGGTAACCTGGGCTTGGGGACGCAGGCCGGCGCCACGCTCACCACCGGCAACAGTAACTTGCTGCTGGGCAACAACTCCGACGTGACCGACCCTACCCTGACTGCTGCCACAGCCATCGGCCCCGGCGCGAAGGTGTCGACCAGCAGTACCATGGCGTTTGGTAGCAACGCCACTTTCCAGTGGGCCTTCGGGCGCACCACCACGGCCTCAACGAGCGTGGTGTTGCAGGTGGGCACCAGCCCCACCACCGGCAACGGCGCCTTTCTCACCGCTGGCGGCGCCTGGACCAACACGTCCGACATCACCAAAAAGGAAAACATCCAGCCCGTGGAAGGCGGTCAGGTGCTGGGCCTCATTCGGCAGCTGCCCCTCAGCCGCTGGACCTACAAGGGCACAAAAGGCGAAACCCACCTCGGCCCCATGGCCCAGGATTTCTACCGCCTCTTTCACCTAGGGCTCGACGACACCAGCATCAGCTCCATCGACCCGGCCGGCGTGGCCCTGGTGGGCGTGCAGGAGCTGGCCCGGCAAAACGACCAGCTGAAAGCCGAAAACGCCCAGCTCCGCCAGCAACTGCAAGCCGTGCAGGCCAGCCAAACCACCCTCGACGCCCGCCTTGCCGCGCTGGAGCAAGCTGGCCACTACGCCGCGCCCGTGGCCCAGGCGGTCCGCTAAGCCCGGCTCTCCCGGCCAAACCCACCGATTTCGCATCAAGCTTTCCCAACCTACCATGAAACTCCTTCCTTTCCTGCTCCTGTCCAGCCTGCTGTTTGCCTCGGCCGCCTGCAAAAAAGATGCTGAAGACGCCGACGACGCGGGCACCGGCGACGGCACCGTGACCTGGACCCACGGCGGCAACACCTACACCAGCACGGTGGGTGCGTCGGCCATCGTCGACTCGGGCGACAAAATCATCGTCACCGCCGGCTCGCCGGATGGCAACAACATCGTATCGCTGAGCTTGCTGGGCATCAACGCCAAAGGCGCCGGCACCTACGACCTGCGCAAAGGCTCGGTGCTCGACAACCTGCCCGCCGCCGGCCTCACCCTGAGCGGCAGCACCCCCACCCAGGCCACGCAATACCTCACGCTGTACGGCCCCAACGCCAGCAACGGCACCGTCACCGTGAGCCAGTACGACAAATCGGGGCAGAAGCTCAGCGGCACGTTCAGCTTCACGGCCGGCGCGGTGCCCAACACCAGCGCCACCGGCACCCACCCTGTGACCAATGGCACCTTCAGCTTCACCAAGTTTAGGTAAGGCGACTAGATGTCGGCGAGTCAACTTTTTAAGTAATAAACTTTTGAGTCTTTGCAATGAAGAATGTTTTTGTACTCGCGCTGCTGTTGCTGCTAGGCCCGCTGGCTTGGGCGCAGAATGCGCCGGTGGCCCGGCCTGAAACCGGCTTCCTAAAGCGCACCGTCACGGTGGGGGCCCGCACCTACGCCTACCGCGTGTACGTGCCCGAGAATTTCAAGCCCAGCAAATCCTATCCCGTGGTGCTCTACCTGCACGGCGTGGGCCAGTGGGGCCAAGACAACGAGCAGCAGATGGGCGGCCCCAACCTGGGCAGCGTCATCCAGCTGTATTCGATGAAACAGCCGGTGTACAGCCAATTTCTGGCGGTGTTTCCGCAGGAGCCAGCCCCGGAAATCTGGTTTGGCGAAGGCGCCGAGCAAGCCGTCAAAGCCTTGGACCAAACCATAGCCGAGTTCAAAGCCGACCCGGCGCGCCTGTACGTCACGGGCCTCTCGATGGGGGGCTACGGGGCGTGGTACCTGGCGGCCAAGTACCCCGGCAAGTTTGCGGCGGTGGCCCCGGCGGCGGGCGGGGTGCAAGTGCCCGACTGGTTCGACAAAGCGTTTCCGTCGCCCATGCTCACGGCTTACAAAAGCCAGCCGCTATACGCCTACGCCAACGCGGCCAAAGCCTTGGGCAGCACGCCCATGTGGGTGTTTCACGGCGCCAAAGACGAAGTGGTGCCCGTTACTGAGTCGCGCCAGTTGGTGGCGGCCCTCCAAGCGGCTGGCCACCCGGCCAAGTACACCGAGTACCCCAATGAAGGCCACTTCATCGCCGACAAGATGTACACCGACCCCGCTTTTTGGGACTGGCTGCTGGCTCAGCGCTTACCCGCCGTGCCCGCCACCAGCCGCCGCTGAGCCGCGCCTTCCATCCCAATTCCTCCCATCATGGAACGCTTATCCAAGCTGCCTTTTGTGCTTTGCCTGTTGATGCTTGCCGCCCCGGCCCGCGCCCAGCTCACCGTGGCCGGCGGCATCCTCACGGTGACCCCCACGGCCGAAATCACCGTGACCGGCAACGTGGGCATCGCGGCTGCCGGCACCCTCGACAACCAGGGCACCGTGCGCTTCACCGGCGACTTGGGCAATGCCGGGGCCATCGGCACGGGCACGGGCCTGTGGCTGCTCAACGGCGCAGCGCTGCAAAACGTGGCCTCTTCGGGCACTGGCAGCCTGGGCACGCTCGAAATAAGCAACGCCGCCGGGGCCATCCTGGGCACGGCTGTCAGCGCCGGGGCGCTCAACCTCAGCGGCGGTTCTTTGCGACTGGCCGGGTTCGATTTTGCCCTGGCCGGCGCCATCACCAATGCCAGCGGCACTCGGTTTGTGGTCACCGATGGGACGGGGCAGCTGCGGCGGCCGGTGGGCACCGCGGCGGTGCAGTTTCCGGTGGGGCCGGCCAGCGGCAGCTACCGGCCGGTGGCCCTCACGCGCAGCAGCGGCACGGGCACCTACGCAGCCGGGGTGGGAGCGGGGGCCCTCAGCGGCGGCAACAGCGGCGCGCCCCTGGCCACCGACGCCGTGGCCCTGCGCTGGAACGTGGCCCCGCCCGACGCCGTGCCCTTCACGCTGCGCGTGGAATGGGTGGCGGCCGACGAGCTGCCCAGCTTCCAGCGCAGCCAGTCGGCCCTGGGCCGCTGGAATGGGTCGGCTTACGTGTTGGCCGAGCCCTACAGCAACGCCACCAATCCCAGCCCCTATAGCCGCACCCTGGCTGGCCTCACGCTGGCGGGGCCCTACATCGTGGGCGACCAGCAAGCCCCGCTACCCGTCGAATTGACCCGCTTTGAAGCGCGCCGCCCGGCCAACCAGCCCCGCGCCGAGCTGCGCTGGGCCACGGCGTCGGAGAAAAACAACCTGGGGTTTGAAGTGCAGCGGCAAGACGACGGTCAGACCACCTTCCGGCGCGTCGGCTTTGTGGCCGGGCAGGGCACGACCAGCAGCGCGCACGAGTACACTTTCACCGACCCCAACGACTTTCAAGGGCTGAGCTACTACCGCCTCAAGCAAGTCGACCAGGACGGCACCGCCACTTATTCTGTGGTGCGCAGCATCGTGGGCTTGCCCGCGGGCGCGGCATTCACCCTCGGCGTGTACCCCAATCCGGCCCACGCTACCGCCACCATCGAAGCCAGCGGCCCAGTGCCGGCGGGCTTGCAGCTCCAGCTCTACAGCGCCGACGGCCGCCTGGTCTGGGCCACCACCTGGAACAAACCGCAAGCCACTGTGCCGCTGCCGGTGGCCGGGCTGGCCGAGGGCGTGTACTGGCTGCGCTACCATTCGGCGGAGGGGCCCAGCGGCGCGCTCAAGCTACAAGTGCAGCGCTAGCAACACAATTTCTACTTTTTAGAAGCAGTCCAAGACATGCATGTTTTCTCTCTAGCGGTTTCAAAATTAGTGTACCGGTTTCGGGCCGAAGCCATGGGCATACGACTGGTTGTTGTACGCCCGATACGACCGACCGATTGCGGCCAACAAACGACCAGTCGGACGCCTAGGGCGTCGGACCGGTGTGTACACCTTCTCCGAAATTGCGCTACGTGGGGGGCGGTATTGCTCATTGTAGGTACTGCTTTGCGCACGGCGGCCCAGCCGGGCCGGCCCCCGGTGGCTGCCGTGCGCAACACCACCGACCAGTACTTCGGCGCTTCCATCATCGACCCTTACCGCTGGATGGAGCAGCCCAGCCCCGAGCTGGAAGCCTTTCTGAAAGGCCAGGCCCGCTACGCCGACAGCACCCTCACGCAGCTGCCGCACCGCGCCGAACTGCTGGCCCGGCTTAGCGCGCTGGATGCGGCCGCCCCCGCGGCGCCCCGGGCCGTGCAGCTATTGCCCGGCGACGTGTACCTCTACCTCAAAACGCCGCCCGGTGCCCAAACTCCCAAACTATACCGGCGGAAAGGCCCGGGCGGGGCCGAAACCGTGCTCGTGGACCCCGACCGTTTCAGCACGGCCACCGAGCGCTACAGCATCAGCTATTTTGAGCCCTCGCCCGACAACACCCGCCTGGCCTACGCCGTGGCGGCCAATGGTTCGGAAAAGCCCGTTTTGCGCATCCGGGACGTGGCTACTGGGAAGGATTTGCCCGAAACGGTGCGGGGCCTCGACTGGGAATATGCCCGCCCGGAGTGGCGGCCCGACGGCCGTTCGTTTTTCTACACCCGCATGCGGCCGTTGGCGCCCGGCGCGCCCGCCACCGAGCTGCAAAAAAACAAGCAGGTGTACTTGCACCAGCTCGGTACCGACCTCGCCCGCGACCAGCTGGTGCTTGAGCGAGGCTCGTCGAAGCTCGTGCCCCTCGACCCGGCCGACACGCCCATGGTCCTCACGCTCACCCACACGCCTTCGCCCTACGCGCTGGCGCTGATTAAGCACGGCGACGCCGGCGAAATCTCGCTCTACCGCGCCCCGCTCGCCACGATAGGCAAGCCCAACACGCCGTGGCTGAAAATCTGCGACCGGACTCAGCAAGTGCGGAATTTTGTGGTGCACGAGGACGATTTGTACTTGCTCACGTCGAAGCAGGCGCCCCGGTTCAAGATTATCCGCACCAGCCTGCGGCAGCCCAATCTGGCCACGGCCGCAACCGTGGTGCCGCACGGCCCGGCCCTGCTCGACAACATGAGCCCCGCCGCCGACGGGCTCTACGTCTCTGAGATTCGCGGGGGGCTCGACGAAACCTGGCGCGTGGCATGGCAGCACTCAGCCAAGCCCGAGCGCATTGCGGCACCGGATGCGCCGGCTTGCTTCGTGTTGGCCACCAATCATTTATTGCCCGGCGCCCTCATCGCCTCCGCCGCCTGGACCGGCAACGGCCTGCTCTACCGCTACAACCCCGCCACCAAACAATTCGCCGACACGCGCCTGGCACCCCAGCACCCGCTGGCCGCGGCCGCCAACCTCGAAGCGCGCGAAGTGCTGGTGAAAAGCCACGACGGCACGCTGGTGCCGCTGTCCATCGTCCATCGGCGCGGCTTGGCCCTCAACGGCCAAAACCCGACCCTCCTCACCGGCTACGGAGCCTACGGTAGCATTCAGTACCCTTACTTCGACCCGCAATACCTGCCGTGGTTTGAGCGCGGGGGCGTGCTGGCCGTGGCCCACGTGCGGGGCGGTGGCGAAAACGGCGAAGAGTGGCACCTGGCCGGCCAGAAGCTCACCAAGCCCAACACCTGGAAAGACTTCATTGCCTGCGGCGAATACCTGGTGCAGGAGAAGTACACCACCCCGGCGCACCTGGCCGGCGAGGGCACCAGCGCGGGCGGCATCCTCATCGGCCGGGCCATCACGGAGCGGCCCGACTTGTTCGCCGCCGCCGTCATCAACGTGGGCGTGCTCGATGCGCTGCGCTTCGAAACCACGGCCAACGGCGTGCCCAACATCCAGGAGTTCGGCAGCACGGTCGACTCGCTGGGGTTCCGGGGCCTGCGCCAAATGAGCGCCTTCCACCACGTGCAGCCCAACACCCGCTACCCTGCCGTGCTGCTCACCACCGGCACCAACGACCGCCGCGTCGACGCCTGGCAGTCGGCCAAAATGGCCGCGCGCCTGCAAAGCGCCACCACCAGCGGCAAGCCCGTGCTCCTGCGCGTCGACTACAGCGCGGGCCACGGCGCGGGCGCCTCCCGCCAGCAACTCAACGAGCGCCGGGCCGACACTTACGCTTTTATGCTGGAATGGCTGAATAAGGAAGGTCATTAAGCAACCGCAGGGCCGAGCGCCTCGGCCCTACTTTCCACACTGCTCTTTCCAATCACCTCATCATGAATTTCATCTACTTCTCGCGTGCCATGGCACTCGGCGCCTTAGTCATTGTGGCCTCTTGCTCGTCGGATAGCAAGCCGGCTGAAACGGTCGCAGCCGCTCCGTTGGCCTCCGCACCAGCACCGGTTGCAACGCCGGCTGCCGCACCCGCCGCCGCGGCCCCGGCCGAGCCTGCGGTTCCGGCTGCGTCGGCGGGCTTCGACCCCACCACTGCGCCCATCGTCACGCCCACGCTAGGCGCCTTCCCGTACTTCAGCCTGCTGGATGGCTACGTGAAAATGGACGAGAAGACGGCCCCCGGCAACTCGGCCCGCGAATACAATAAGGAAGTCAATTTCGACCGCTACGAATTCTTCGACGGAGCCAAGATTATTCCGGTTGAAGGAAAGTTATTGACCGTGAGTGCCCTGGGCAAAGCGGCGTCTTTCTTTCAAGCTCAGAAAACCTACGAGAAGCTGGTGCACGACCTCGGCGGAGTGACCGTGTTTGAGGGCTCGGGGGAGAAAATGAAAGACCTCAAGCTCAAGTACGAAGACCCGCGCCACCGCAGCCGCTACGGCATGACTGGCCAGGAGAAGTCGGGCGTGTACATGCTCCGCACCCCCGACAAGGAAGTGTGGGTGGAAGTCTACAAAACCTACTCCAGCAACCCCGAAAACTACTGGCTGACCGTGGTGGAGAAGAAGGTCTTGCCCATGGAAGCCAGCGTGCTGCCCGCCGCCGAAATGAAGAAGGCCCTCGACGCCACTGGCCACGTTGCGCTCTATCTCAACTTCGACACCGACCAGGCCACCCTCAAGCCCGACGCCCAGCCCACCATCACCCAAATCATCAGCCTGCTGGCTCAAAATCCCGACCTCAAGCTGGCCGTGCAGGGCCACACCGACAACGCGGGCACGCCCGCCCACAACCAGGAACTGTCCGAAGCCCGCGCCCGCACCGTGGCGGCCGCCCTCACCGGCCAAGGCATTGCCGCCTCCCGCCTGCAAGCCGCTGGCTTCGGCCAAACCAAGCCCTTGGTCGACAATACCTCCGAGCCCAACAAAGCCAAAAACCGCCGCGTCGAGCTCGTCAAGCTGTAGCGGCCGCCACTCCACCACATTAACTGCCTAACCACATGAAAAAGAGCTTGCTGAGTTTGGCCATCCTGGTGGCCACGGCTGCACTTCCCGCCGCCGCCCAACGCCTGCCCGCCACGCCCAAACGGGTCGTCACCGACACGTATTTCGGCAAGAAGGTGGTGGACAATTACCGCTGGCTCGAAGACACCAACAGCCCCGAGGTGCAAGCCTGGTTCAAAGCCCAGGGCGACTACACCACCCAGACCCTGGACCAGATTCCGGGCCGCGACAAGCTGATACAAACGTTCGAGGAGTACGACAAGCTGCTGGCTGTGCGCTACGGCGAGATTAAGCAGCGCGGCAACCGCTACTTCTACCGGCGCACCCTGCCCAACGAGAAAGTGGGCAAGCTGTACATGCGCGACGGCAAAGCCGGCCCCGAAAAACTGCTCTTCGACCCCGTCGCCTACAACAAGCAGAAGAGCTTTGCCCTCACGGCCTTCACACCCAGCCCCGACGGCCAGCTGATGGTCGTGGGCTTGCAGGAGGGCGGGGCCGAGCTCTCCACGCTGCGCATCATGAGCGTCGCCACCAAGGCGTTTCGCCCCGAAAGCATCCCGGCCGTATTCGGGGGCGCCGTGGACTGGCTGCCGGACAACAGCGGCTTCCTCTACACCCCGCAGAATTCTGCCGACCCCAAAGACCCCAAGGGCAACCTCGATACCAAGGGCCGCCTGCACCGCCTGGGCACCGCGCCCACGGCCGACCCCGACCTGTTTTCGCGGGCCAAAAACCCCGCCATGGGCATTCGGCCCGACCAATACCCCATCATGTACTTCTCCGCCGACCGGGCCCAACTCTACGGCGAATTGAGTTCGGTTGACCGGCGGTCGAATTCCTGGGTGGCCACGCCCGCGGAAGTGGGCAAGCCGAAAATTGCCTGGAAGCGCTTGGCCGTGCCCACCGACAGCGTGTACGCCTACTACAAAATCGGCGGCAAGCTCTACCTGCACAGCGTGAAAGGGGCGCCCAACGGCCGCGTCCTCGTCACGGATGCCGCCGCGCCCAGCCCCGCCACCGCCGCCGTGCTGCTGCCCGAAAGCCCCCAAAACATCACCCGCTTCGTTGCAACCAAGGACTACCTGTTTGTGGTGCTGAGCGACGGCATCAATGAAAAAATCCGGCAGTACAGCCCCGCTACCAAGCAATGGGCCGACGTGCCGCTGCCCAGCAAAGGCACCGTCGGCATCGAGCCCTACGACGCGAGCAGCAGCAACGAAGCGCTGATTTACACCACTTCCTGGAACGACCCCGGCAAGCTCTACGACTACAGCCCGGCCAGCCGGAAACTGGCCCTCAGCGCTTTCCACGTGCCCATGAACTACCCCGGCGTGGCCGACCTCGTGGTGGAGGAGCTCGAAGTGCCCAGCCACGACGGCACCATGGTGCCGCTCTCCCTCGTCTACCGCAAGGACCTGAAGAAGGATGGCAACGCCGTGTGTTTCATGACCGGCTACGGCGCTTACGGCGTTTCGGCCACGCCGTACTTCAGCCGGCGCAACCTGGCCCTGCTCAACCAAGGCGTCGTTCTGGCCGAAACCCACCCGCGCGGCGGCTCCGAAAAAGGCCAGAAGTGGTACCGAGCCGGCTACCAAGTCACCAAGCCCAACACCTGGAAGGACTTCATTGCCTGCGGCGAATACCTCGTTAAGAACCAGTACACCAGCCCGCAGCGCCTCATTGGCGAAGGCACCAGCGCGGGCGGCATCCTCATCGGGCGGGCCATCACCGAGCGGCCCGACTTGTTCGCTGCCGCCATCAGCAACGTGAGCTGCTCCAACGCCCTGCGCATGGAAAACTCGCCCAACGGCCCGGTCAACGTCCCCGAATTTGGCTCCGTGAAAGACTCGGCGCAGTGCATGGCCCTGTACGAGATGGATGCGTTCCAGCACGTCGTGCCCGGCACCAAGTACCCCGCCGTGCTCTGCGTGGGCGGCATGAACGACCCGCGCGTCATTGTGTGGCAGCCCGGCAAGTTTGCCGCCGCCCTGCAAAGCGCCAGCGCCTCCGGCAAGCCCGTGCTCATGCAGGTAAACTACGACAACGGCCATTTCACGGAAGACAAAAAAGTGGCCTTCCGCAACTTCGCCAACATGTATGCCTTCGCCCTGTGGCAGGCCGGCCACCCCAATTTTCAGCCCGCTGCCACGGCTGTGAAATAAGCTTTCCGGTCTGTTGATTTCTACTAATTCCATTTTCACGTGCCGGGTCTCTACCCAGTGCCTGCCTCGCATTATGAAGTACGTTTCATTCATTTTCGCCTTATGGGCAATGTGTCCCTTGCTGGTTTCGGCCCAGGTGGGCGTGGGCACGGCCACGCCCGACGCCAAAGCCGCTCTGGACATCCGGGCCACGGACAAGGGCCTGCTGATTCCGCGCCTGACGGCTGCCCAGCGCACGGCCATCGCCAACCCGCCGCAGGGCCTAATGGTGTACCAGACCGACGGCACGGCCAGCGGCGGCGCCCAAACCGGCTTCTGGTACTACGCCGGCACCGGTGGCTGGGTGCTAATTGACCCCACGGCGGGCGGCGGCCTCACCCTGCCCTATAGCGGCACGGCCAGCACCGTGAGCAGCGTGTTTCAAATCACCAACTCGGGCGCGGGCATTGGCCTGCGCGGGGCTTCGGCCAGCGGCCAGGGCGTGGTGGGCCGCGTGAACGGCACCGGCGCCGGCCAGGGCGTGGTAGGCGTAAAAGGCACCACCGTGCCCAACGTTGAAGACGCCGGCGTGGTGGGCCTAAGCGACGCCGACTACGCCGTGTACGCCCGCAGCCGCCAGAATACCGGCATTGTGGGCATCAGCGACGGTACCGCCGCCAACCTAGCCGGCGTAATCGGTAGCAGTACCGCCGCTAGCGGCGTGGGCGTTTCGGGCTATGCCACCGGCACGGGCGTGCTGGGCGCGGGCACCACAGGCGCCGGCGTCGACGGCACCAGCAGCGCCAACCAAAACACCACCGGCGGGGTGGTGGGCCGCAACAGCAGCGGCGGCAGTGCCGTGGGCGTGCTGGGCCTCACCACCAACGGCTACGGCGTGCGCGGCGTGGCCTCGGCCAATAGCGGTTACGGCGTGCAGGGCGTGGCAGTTGACAGCTATGGCGTCATCGGCACCAGCACCAGCGGTGTGGGCTCGATTGGCATCAGTACCAGCGGTTTTGGCGTGCGCGGCAACAGCAGTGCCAGCTCCGGGGTGTACGGTGCCACGTCGGCGGGGAGCGCCGGGGGCGTGGCTGGCGTGGAAGGAACCAGCACCAACAGTTCGGGCATCGGGGTGCTGGGTACCACTACCAGCGGCTACGGCGTGCGGGGCGAGGCCACCGGCAGCAGCGGTTATGGCGTTACGGGCGTGGCCTCGGCGACAAATGGCATTGGTGTATTCGGCTCGACAACTGGTGCCGCCACGGGAGTTATCGGGCAGGCCAGCGGCACCGGTCGGGCTGCCTATTTCAATCAGAACAACGCCAACTACACCGGCGCGGCCGTGGAAATAGCCCAAAGTGGCAGTGGCCCCGCGCTGAACGTGACGGGCGGGGCCATTCGCACCAGTGAAATCAACACGCCCACCACCGGCAGCCTCAACATGTTGCCCATTGCCTACGGCCGGGTGGCCAGCGACGGCACGCTGGTGTCTTCGACGGGCAACGTTACGGTCAGTTATTTCCCCGGCACCCCTGGTTTCGAAAAGCGTTACGATTTGCAAGTCAATGGCTATACCGCAGCTACTGCTTCCCGACTGATTGTGCTGGTAGAGCCAACAGGCTTGTCGAGGCCAACCGTGCATTACGCTAACTGGCGAAGCGGCATTTGTCAAATTGGTATCTACGAATTCAGCGTATTGAATACTTACGCTCAATTCAGTGTGACTCAATCCATTTTCAACTTTGTCATTTATGACCCTGGCACGTAGAAAAGGAAGATGTGCCCCATGTATGGCTTGATAAGCAAAAATGTTCAAGCATAAAAAAAGAGCCCCTACCGCAAAGTAGAGGCTCTTTTGTGCCTGAATTCAGCCAAAAAAGGCCAAGCCCAAATTACGCTTTCTTCTTCTCCAGCACCTCGTCAATCAGGCCGTACTCTTTGGCCTCGTCGGCACGCATCCAGTAGTCGCGGTCCGAGTTGTCGTGGATTTCCTGGTACGTTTTGCCGGTGTGCTGCGCCAGAATGTCATACAGCTCCTTCTTCAATTTCAGGATTTCACGAGCCGTGATTTCAATGTCCGACGACTGACCCTGCGCGCCACCCGAAGGCTGGTGAATCATCACGCGAGCGTGGGGGAGAGCCGAGCGCTTGTTGGCGGCACCGCCGGCCAGCAACACAGCGCCCATGGAAGCCGCCAGACCCGTGCAAATCGTGGCCACGTCGGGGTTCACGTACTGCATGGTGTCGTAGATGCCGAGGCCGGCGTACACCGAGCCACCGGGCGAGTTGATGTAGAGGAGGATGTCTTTTTTGGCATCAGCCGACTCCAGGAACAGCATTTGAGCCGTCAGGATGTTGGCGATGTAGTCGTCTACGGCCGTGCCCAGGAACACAATCCGGTCCATGATGAGGCGCGAAAACACGTCGATTTCGGCGAAGCGCGTGGGGCGCTCCTCAATCACCGAGCGGGTCATGCCGGTCGGCATAATCAGGCCGCCGCGGGTCTGGCCCTCCACGTGTTGGATGTACTGGTCAACACCCAGCCCGCTGAGGCCCTGATGCTTAACGGCAAACTTGCGAAACTCTTGTTTATTCAGCATTTGGTTAAAATGTGGCGCTTGCTTGCGCATGCGCGAGTGATGGTTGTAAGACGCGAAACAACACCGAATGTTGTAGAGACGCAACATTTTGCGTTTCGTCGTTGCACGTTGGCGCTTGAACGTTGCGGTTCTGGTTGTTCAACGACGAGACGCAAAATGTTGCGTTCCTACCTCGTTCAACCAAAACTGCCATCAAAAAAGCCCCTACGTTTCCGTAAGGGCTTTCCCAAAATCGGACCACGCAGCCATTAGCTGTGCAGGGTCCGGAATTCTTCGGCCGTTACGGGCTTGTCCGTAACAACAACTTTGCCGCGCAGGTTTTCGAGCACTTTCTCTGCCAGAATGGCCTCGTACTCGCTCACGTAGTTTTTGCCGTTTTCCTGCTTCAGGTACTGGTCGGCGTAGCTGCGCATCGACTCGCGCATCTCGTCGGGCATGTTCGGCATGTTGAACTGGCCCATGATTTTGTCGAGGGTGCGGTTCAGAATTTCGTCGTTGCTCACCTTCAAGCCGGCTTCTTCTACCACCTTGTTGCGAATCATGCTCCACTTCAGCTCCTTCTCGTAGTCGGTGTAGTGCTCTTCAACCTTCTCGGGCGTCAGTTTGCCTTCGTTGGCACGCACCAGCCACTTCTTGAAGAACTCCGTGGGTACTTTGATGTCCGTGGTGTTCACGAGCTGCTCCACGATGCTGTTGTTCAGCGCACCTTCGCTTTCGCGGTCGTAGTTCGACTGGATGGTTTCGCGCACTTTGGCGTCGAACTCTTCCTGGCTCGACACAGCCTCGGGGCCAAATACCTTGTCGAACAGCTCCTGGTTGAACTCGGGAGCTGCCGTGCGGTTCACCTTCTCCACGTTGAACACGTAGTCGCCAGCAGCCTCAGCGGCTTCCGTCTTGCTCAGGCCTGAGAAGTTCGAAATCGAAGCGGCGTCGTTGTTGAAAGCCTTCTGCAGGTCGAACGTAATCACGTCGCCGCCTTTCTTGCCGATGAACTGCTCCTGCTGGTCAGCTGCCACCTTGTTGATTGGCAGCAACACCGTGCGGCCGTCACCTTCTTCGTCGGCTTTCTTCAGCTTGCCGAAGAGGTAGTCGCCCGCCTCCGAAACCTCGGGGTTGGTCGTCTCGCCGTACTGACGGGCAATCTGCTCGTTGGTTTGGGCCAGCGTGTCCTCGTCGATGGTCACTTTGTGCAGCTCGGCCGTCAGGCTTTCGGGCAAGTTGAAATCGGGCAGCAGGCCCAATTCAAACTGGAAATCGAAGTCCTTGTCGGTGTCGAAGTCTACGTTGCTGGGCACGGGCAGGGGCTCGCCGAGCAGCTTGATGTTGTTCTCCTTGATATAGGAGTCCACCGCTTTGCCCAGCATTTTATTGATTTCCTCGGCCAGAATGCCTTTGCCGTACATCTTGCGCACCATGCCCACGGGCACCATGCCCGGGCGAAAGCCCTTTACTTGGGCGCGCTTGGTGTACTCTTTGATTTGCTTGTCTACGGTGGGCGCGTAGTCGGCTTCGGTCAGGTGCACGGTCAGCAGCCCGGTCAGCTGCTCGTCGTTCTTGTCGAGGGTAATGTTCAAAACAGGATTGCCGGCTTCCGCTGGCCAGGTTGAGTGGTTGAAAAAAAAGCCTCCAGCCTGTGCGACTGAAGGCCTGTATCAGAAAAAAGTGCGGATAGAGGGACTCGAACCCACACGCCTTGCGGCACCAGATCCTAAGTCTGGCACGTCTACCAATTTCGCCATATCCGCATATGGGTGCCGCACGCCGACTGCTACGGGCCCGCAAAGGTACAGCGTTTCTGGTTTTGTACAAAGTTTGGGCAAAGCAAAGCCGATTGGCTTTGCAATCTGCTGGCTTTCAACGACCTGTTGTGTGCATCAGCGTAGTTTTTGTTTAGATTATCAGGAAATTCAAGCTGGCTGATAATTCCTAAGGGGCGCAGCGCTTGAGTTTTTTAGGGGGCATTTGTTGTGTCGTTCGGAGAGCCATTACCTTGGCGCTTCTATGGCTTCTTTTCACCTCAGCAAGTGGTACGCCGACGTGGTGGACCCAACTACCGGGTACTTGGCTATTTGCTACGACAGCCACCTGCGATGGGGAAAATTGGCTGTCCACTTCACCAACCTACTTTGCTTTCGGCCGCCTGATTTCCGCCAAACGGCTGCCAGTTTCGTGCAGGAGTCACGGGCAGAGCTGAATAGTGACGAAACGACGTTCACCTTGAGGCAAGGACGCCTGCACGGCAGCTGGCAGCAGCGGGCGCCCGCCCTGCGGGAACTGCTGCTCGAAACAGCACACGGCTCGGTGCTGTGGGAGTGCTTTTTTCCGGCGGCCACGGCCCGGCTTGTTATCGACGGTATCGCCCACATTGGTCTGGGCTATGTGGAGCGCCTCACACTGACCATTGTGCCGTGGCAACTGCCGCTGCAAGCCCTGCGCTGGGGCCGGTTTTTGGCGCCCGACCAGTACGTGGTGTGGATACGGTGGGAGGGCGCCGAGCCCCGCCATTTGGTGTTTTACAACGGGCAGCGCTACGCCGACACCGGCAGCATCGGGGACGATGGGCTGGTTTTTGGCGAGCACGAGCTGGCGTTTACCGAAAAGTATTCTTTGCGGGCGGGCGCGGTGGGAAGCACGGTGTTTAAACGGTTTCCGTGGTTCAGGAAGCTGTTTCCCGCTCGCATTCTTTACCTCGATGAAGCGAAGTGGTGGTCGCGGGGCACGCTCACGAAAGGAGGAAAGGCAGTGGCAACCGGGCAGGTGGTGCACGAGCGGGTGGAATGGCCTTCGTAAACTTCGGCCATGAATGCTTTTCTAGCTAAGCTCGCCTATGGCGCGGCTTTTTGTCTGGTACTGCCGGCGGTGCTGTTTGCGTGGGCGGTGCAGACGGCGGCCCTTGTTCCACTGGCCGTGCCCACTATTCCTTGGGTTGGGGCAGGGTGCGTGATGGGGGGTGCGGTGTTTGTGGGGTGGTCCATGGCAAGCCTGTGGTTTGAGGGCGGGGGCTTGCCAATGAACGCCTTTCCGCCGGCGCGCTTTGTCAGGGGGGGGCTTTATGCTTGGCTGCCGCACCCCATCTACGTGGGGGCGTCGCTGTTGTGCGTAGGAGTGGCGCTTCTGGTTCGTTCGGCCAGCGGGCTTTGGCTGGTGGCGCCGGTGCTCACCTTGGCGTGGCTGGCGTTGGTGTATGGGTTCGAAAACGCGGATTTGCGTCGGCGGTTTCCGCATCGGCCAGCGGCAGGCGCGCTGTTGGCCCTGCCGCTGGCGCAGGCAGCCGCGGCGCCGCTACTGCAACGGGTTCGGGTTGCAGTCCTCGTCTTTGGGCCTTGGCTGCTGCTGTACGAAGCCGTCATTTTTCTCGGACCCTCGGGGCAGCCTATCAGCACCTTTCTCTCTTTCGAGCAGCAGTGGCCGGTGTGGCAGTGGACCGAAGCGTTGTATTTGCTCGCTTACCCGTTTGCAATAGCTACGCCGTTCATCGTTGGCTCCCAGCGGGCGTTGAGGCACTTTGCCTTCGCGGGTTGGCTGGCCACGGCGGTGGGCGTGGTGTTGCACCTGGCCTTGCCGCTCGTTGCCGAGCCACGAAGTTTTGTGGCCACTACTGTTTGGGGCGAATGGCTCCAACTGGAGCGGTTGCACGACGGGGCCACGGCCGCATTCCCCTCGTTTCACGTGGTGTGGGCCGGGGTGGCCGCTTTCTTTTGGGGCCAGCGCTTGCCACAGCTGCGGCCCGTGTTCTACTTGCTGGGAGTGGCCATTGCCTTGAGTTGCCTGACCACGGGAATGCACAGCTTGCTCGATGTGGTTGCGGGCGGGCTGCTGGCGGCGGGGACAATCCGCTACCAAACCGCTTGGCAACGCCTGCAACGCTGGTTCGAACGGTTTGCTAATTCCTGGTCGGCGTGGCAGATTGGTCCGCTTCGCGTCATCAGCCACAGCGTGTATGCAGGGGCGGCAATGTTTGCGGGCGTGCTGCTTACGGGGGCGTTGCTGCCCAGCAGCGTTGCGCTGTTGCCACCCGTTTTGCTGGGTGTAGTGGGGGCGGGGCTTTGGGGGCAGTTGGTGGAAAGTTCTTCCGGGCTTTCGCGGCCCTTTGGCTATTACGGCAGCTTGCTGGGCGGCGTGCTGGGCTGCGTTATATCGGCTCAGCTCGCGCACATGGCGTTGCTGGAAGTGCTGGCGGCGTTCGTGGTGGCGCTGCCGTTGGTGCAAGGCATTGGGCGGTTGCGCTGCCTGGTGCAGGGGTGCTGCCACGGGCGGGCCAGCTCGGCCAAGGTGGGCATTCGGGTCACACACCCAAAGTCGCGGGTATGCGCCCTTGCCTATCTGGCAGGGCAGCCCGTGCATGCCACGCCTGTGTATTCCATGCTCTCCAACCTGTTGATTGGCTTGGTGCTGTTTCGTTTGGCGTACGAGCAAGTGTCGGTTTCGCTGCTGGTGGGGGCGTATTTGATACTTTCGGGAATGGCGCGGTTTGTCGAGGAGAGTTTCCGGGGCGAGCCCCAAACCCCTCAGTTCGCCGGGCTGAAACTGTATCAGTGGTTGGCTTTTGCCACTGTACTGGCCGGAATTGCCGTAACCATGCTTCCCGCAACAAGCTTCCACCTGCGGCTGCAGTGGCATCCGGCTTCGCTGCCGGTGGCGGCCGCTGCCGCGCTGCTGGCAGCGTTTGCAATGGGCATGGATTTCCCGTTCTCCACCAAACGCTTTTCCCGGCTTGCCAATGCCTGACCCCGGCGGCCACCACGCAGGATTCGTCCCAAACCCGACGGACAAGCGCTACCTTCAGCAAGCTTTGAAGCGTACAATGCTCTTTTAGTCGCAGGAAGAACGTCGTGCCGTCGGAATCGGGAAAAATGCAGAAGGGCCGCGCTTGAGCGGACAAATTTCTGCTTCCCATTGTTATTTGCTTTACCATGCCTCCCGTTATCTCCCCCGAAGCCGAGCGCCAGGAAATTCTGCGCCACTACCGCCGCTTGCTGCGCACCGCCAAACCTTATTTGAAGGATGGCGACCCCAAGCTCATCAAAAAGGCATTCAATCAGAGCCTTGAGGCGCACAAGGAGATGCGCCGCAAGTCCGGCGAGCCCTACATTTTGCACCCGTTGGCGGTGGCCCAGATTGCGGTAGAAGAAATCGGACTGGGCACGACGAGCATTGTGGCGGCGCTATTGCACGACGTAGTAGAGGACACGCCCACGGAAATTTCCGACATCGAGCGCGAGTTCGGGACGAAAGTGGCCCGCATTATTGACGGGCTGACGAAAATTTCCGGGGTATTCGAGTACGGCACCAGCGAGCAGGCCGAGAACTTCCGCAAGATGCTGCTCACGCTGAGCGAAGACGTGCGCGTCATCCTCATCAAAATTGCCGAC
Source organism: Hymenobacter sp. (assembly GCF_036388155.1). NCBI lineage: Bacteria > Pseudomonadati > Bacteroidota > Cytophagia > Cytophagales > Hymenobacteraceae > Hymenobacter > Hymenobacter sp. The sequence goes on from NZ_DASVSI010000029.1 coordinate 39,636, forward strand.
CGCCTGCACAACATGCGCACGCTGGACTCGATGCCGCGGCACAAGCAGCTGAAAATTGCCTCGGAGACGCTGTACCTGTATGCGCCGCTCGCGCACCGGCTCGGGCTTTATACTATTAAGAGTGAGCTAGAGGATTTGTACCTCAAGTTCACGGATACGGAGACGTATAACGAGATAAAAGCCAAAGTGCGGCAGAGCCAAGCGGCCCGCAACCGCTTTATTAAGGAGTTCGTGCAGCCGATTGATGATGAATTGAAGTCGCAAGGCTTTGAATATGAAATCAAGGGTCGGCCCAAAAGCATTTACTCCATCTTGAAAAAGATGAAGAAACAGAACATCACCTTCGACGAGGTGTATGACCTGTTTGCCATTCGCGTGATTCTGGATGTGCCGCCGGAGCAGGAAAAAGCCGCCTGCTGGCAGGTTTACTCCATTGTCACGGATTTCTACCAGCCCAACCCCGACCGCCTGCGCGACTGGGTGAGCACGCCCAAAGCCAACGGGTACGAAAGCCTGCACACCACGGTCATGTCGCGCGCTGGCCAGTGGGTGGAAGTGCAAATTCGCTCGCGCCGCATGGACGACATCGCCGAGAAAGGCTACGCCGCGCACTGGAAGTACAAGGACACTGGCAGCATCCAGCCCGAAAGCTCGCTCGAAGGCTGGGTGAATAAGGTGCGGGAGATGCTGGAATCGAACAATTCGAGCGCGCTGGAATTCATGGACGAATTCCGGCAGAACCTCTTTGTGAAGGAAGTGTACGCCTTCACGCCTAAAGGCAAGCTGATAATTCTGCCGGATAAATCCACCGCGCTGGATTTCGCTTTTGACATTCACACCCACATCGGGCTGCACTGCCTTGGGGCAAAGGTGAACCAAAAGCTAGAGCCGCTCAGCTACCAGCTTCACAACGGCGACCAAGTCGAAATCCTGACCTCCCACAAGCAGCGCCCCACGCCGGAGTGGCTCAACTACGTTATCACCACCAAGGCCCGGTCCAAAATCAAGGACTTCCTGCGCGACGACAAACGAGCGAAGGCAGAAGATGGAAAATTCCTTCTGGAAAAGCGCTTGGAAATCATCGGCGTGCCCTTCAACCAGGAAAACTTCAACCGCCTGCTGGCCTACTTCAACGTGCCCAGTGCGCAAGAATTCTATTACCGCTTAGCCATGGGTCAGGTAGACGGGCGCACCATTCGCGAGTCGATTTTCACTTCTGCCAAGCCCGTACCCTCCGTGCTCGAACCCAAAGCCTTCGACCACGAAGTGTCTAAAATTCGCGGCGTGCGGCCCGACATGCTGGTGGTAGGCGAGCACACCGACAAGTTCGACTACAGCATTGCCCGGTGCTGCAATCCCATTCCCGGCGACGACGTGTTTGGCTTCGAAACCGACCAGGGCCTCATCATCCACCGCACCAACTGCCCCCGCGCCGTCGACCTGATGTCGAACTACGGCAACCGCATTGTGCGCGCCAAGTGGACCGACCAACTCGAATTGGCCTTTCTGGCCGGCATCCGCCTCAAGGGTTCCGACCGCGTGGGCATTGTCAACGACGTCACCCGCATCATCAGCACCAGCCTCAAGGTGAACATGCGTTCCATCACCGTAGACGCCAACGACGGTTTTTTTGAAGGTCAGATTATGGTGTTTGTCAACGACACCGACCACCTAAACAAGCTCATCCAACGCCTCAGCAAAGTCAACGGCGTGCTGCAAGTAGAGCGGTTCGACTCGTGAAAGCAAAGGCCGCACCCGCCATTACTTGCCGCGGCACCGGCGTAAACGAGCGCACTCAGTGCGCCCATTACCACTCCGAGCGCGACATCATCGCCATCAAATTCAAGTGCTGCGGCACCTTTTACGCTTGCATCCAGTGCCACCACGAAGCCGCAAGTCACCCGTCCACCGTATGGCCCCGCGCTGAGTTCGACCACCCAGCCATTTACTGCGGCAACTGCCACGGCACGCTCAGCATCACTGACTACCTCAATTGCGCCAATCAATGCCCGTCGTGCCAAGCCGCCTTCAACCCAGGCTGCGCCAACCACTACCACCTTTACTTCGAACGGTGAAACCTAAAGCGACCCTTGCAGCTTAGCTAGCAGGCCCGCGTTTTTACCTTTGCTTCAGTATACCTTATATATACAGTGCATTCTCCTCTAGCAACGCCTCCGCACCTGCCCGCCGACCCCGCGAAAGCGCCGGGGCACGAAACCGGTGGCTCCTCCGAAACGGGCTACGCGGCCAAGCATACGCCCAGCGCCGCCTCCCAAGCCACCCTCAATACCGACAAGCTCGAAGAAGTCCGCAAGCTTTTCACGGCCCATCTTGAAAACAAAGGCTTGCGCAAAACCGGCGAGCGGTATGCCATCCTGGAAGAAATTTATGCCCGCTCCGGTCATTTCGATGTCGACGAGCTCTACGCCGGCATGAAAGAGCGCGGCCTGCAAGTCAGCCGGGCCACCGTGTACAACACCCTCGACTTATTGGTGGAGCAAGGTCTTGTCAGCAAGCACCAGTTCGGCCGCAACCTTGCGCAGTACGAGAAGAGCTACGGCTACCGTCAGCACGACCACGTCATTTGTACTGAATGCCATAAAGTGGTGGAATTCTGCGACCCCCGCATCCACGGCATCCAGACCATGGTCGGCGACCTCTTGAACTTCCATATCTTGCACCATTCTTTAAATCTTTACGGCATCTGCGGCGATTGTCGCGCCCAGGCTGCCGCTCGTACTTCCAATCCTCCCGCATGACCTCCACCAGCACCGTCGAGAACGGCATTCTTTTCGTCCGCCTCACCGGCGACCTCATCGGCAGCCCCGATACCGACCAGCTCATCCAATCCATCAACAACCACCTCGGCGAAGAACTCAACCAGTGCGCCGTCGATTTGTCCGAAATCCGCTACATCAACAGCACCGGCATTGGCGTACTGGTGTCGCTCCTCACGAAATTCCGCAGCCGCGGCGGCGAAATGGTTCTCATCAACCCCGCCGAGCACCCCAAGAAAATGTTGGCCCTTACCAAGCTAACCAACATTTTCGGGGTTGCCTCCGACGAAGCCGCCGCTCGCCAACAGCTTACCCCAGCCGCCCAGTAGGGCGGCTGTTTTTTTGACAACACATTAAATACCATAAGGTAACAGCGCCCGCTGATTGCCGAACACCTAGAACACATGCCAGTAGACGTATTAGTAGGCCTCCAGTGGGGCGATGAAGGCAAAGGCAAAATTGTAGACGTACTCGCCCCCACCTACGATGCCGTAGCCCGCTTCCAAGGCGGCCCCAACGCCGGCCACACCCTCACCTTCGACGGCATCAAGCACGTCCTGCACCAGGTGCCCAGCGGCATTTTTCACCCCCACATCCTCAACATTGTTGGCAACGGCGTTGTCCTCGACCCCATCGTTTTCCGCCAAGAACTCCAAAAGCTCACCGATAGGAGAGTAGACTGGGCTAAAAACCTCTACGTCTCCAAGAAGGCCCAACTCATCCTGCCCTCGCACCGTGCCCTCGACCGCATCAGCGAAGAAGCCCGCGGCAACACCAAAATCGGCAGTACCCTCAAAGGCATCGGCCCCACTTATTCTGACAAAATTGGCCGCGTCGGCCTCCGCGTCGGCCACATCCTGCTCCCCGATTTCGAGCAGCGCTACAAAGAAGCCGTAGCTCAACATGCCGCCATTGCTGCCCACAACCACAAAGAACTCGAAATCGAAGCCCTCGAAGCCGATTTCTTCTCCGCTGTCGAGTTTCTACGCACCCTACAGCTCATCGATACCGAGTACCTTCTCAACGACCTCCTCGCCCAAGGCAAGCGCATCCTCGCCGAAGGTGCCCAAGGCTCTCTATTAGATATCGACTTCGGCTCCTATCCCTACGTCACCTCCTCCAGTACCATCGCTGCTGGTGCCTGCACCGGCCTCGGCATCGCCCCCCGGCACATCGGCAAAGTCTACGGCATCATCAAAGCCTACAGCACCCGCGTCGGCAGCGGCCCATTCCCCACTGAGCTCCACGACGAAGTCGGCGAGCAAATCCGCCAAGCCGGCCGCGAATTTGGCTCCACCACTGGCCGGCCCCGCCGCACCGGCTGGATAGACCTGCCCGCCCTCCGCTACGCCATCATGCTAAACGGCGTCACCGAGCTCCACCTCATGAAAGCCGACGTGCTCGACGGCTTCACCGAAATCCAGGCCTGCACCCATTACCGCACCGTCACCGGCGAAAGCGCTCCCCAGCTTCCCGACCCCGGCGAGCTCACCACCATCACCCCCGAATACCTCACCCTCCCCGGCTGGCACACCGACCTCACCACCATCACTGACGCCACCCAGCTCCCCACCAAACTCATCGACTACCTCAATTTCCTGGAAAAAGAGCTCCAAGTCCCTATCAGCATCGTAAGCGTCGGCCCCGATAGAGTAAGCACCCTTCACCGCTAACCTCCAGCTCAGCCAAGCAACCTTAACAAATAGGGTAGAGGTAAGCTGAAAGCAGCGGGGCGAATGCAGCTGTACCGAATAGGTACACGGCGCATTCGCCCCGCTTTCTTTCCTCTTGATTCTAGTTTAAAGAGCAGTTTGATACTGTAAGTCGGATGCAGAAGCGAAGTTTGTAAAAGGGAATTCTCAACTCTAACACTATCAATAAATGCCCCTCGCTCACCAATTCGAGTCTTTTTACGCCCAACTTCGATTAGCTAACCCCACTCAGCCTCGCCACCTGCACCTATCTAGCAAAATTTTTCTCCGCGTCAATCAGCCACTTACAACCCACTCGCAGGTTTTTCGTAAAACACCCCTTGCCCCGCCAAAAAGTCCTCCTACCTTTGCAGTCCCAAATCGTCAAACGGACTACGGGGCACTCGGAAAACACCCCGAAAAAAATCTTGAAAGGCCCGGAACTCCCGCAGTAGCTAGCTTGTCTATCCACTGCAACGGTCTTCAAGCAGCAAATGGGGAATTACACTCCGCTATAAATCTTGAAAGGTTAGGAACTTCAGCAGCCGGTAGAATGTCTATCCACTGCGCCAGTAGCAAAGCAGCGAGAAAAATATTTTTTCAAACCGCTTGCAAAGCTGAAAAAAGCCACCGTACCTTTGCACCCCGCTTCAACCGGAGGCGGACAACTTGAAAAGCAAAATGAGAAAAAATAAAAAATTTTTCGCCTAAAGCTTGATAAGTCAAATAAAGTTGTTACATTTGCACTCCCAAAACGAACAGAACACTGCAACTGCAACGATAAAGGGTTTAAAAGCAACCCGCACTGTTACTTCAAATGGAAGTAGCAAACGTTCTTTGAATGACGGAAACAGACAAAATAGTAAGTGTTTTACTTGCTGCTTTTCCTTCGGGAAAACACAGTGAAACAAACCAAGCGAAACGAATTTGACATAACGTCAATATGTGAGCAAGGTCAGCACTCGACATCAGCTCATCTTCGGGTGAGTGTAGGAATTTTTACAATGGAGAGTTTGATCTTGGCTCAGGATGAACGCTAGCGGCAGGCCTAATACATGCAAGTCGAACGGTCGTAGCAATACGATAGTGGCGCACGGG
>NZ_DASVSI010000030.1:0-21643 GCF_036388155.1 Hymenobacter sp.
TTTTCGCCCATCGTCAGCTTGCCGTTCACGTGGGCCGAGTCGAGCGGCGAGAAAGCGTCGTACTGCTTGCCCACCACATCGGCCTTGGCCATAAATTTCTCACCGTCTTCCTTGGTCCACCAGTCGCGGAGGTTGCCCTCAGAATCCACTTTCCGGCCCTGGTCATCGAAACCGTGGGTCATTTCGTGGCCGATGACGGCGCCGATGCCGCCGTAGTTCACCGCGTCGTCCGCCTTGGGGTCGTAGAAGGGCGCTTGCAGGATGCCGGCCGGGAACACAATCTCGTTCAAGCTGGGATTGTAGTAGGCGTTCACCGTGGGCGGCGTCATGCCCCACACCGAGCGGTCGACGGGCTGGCCGAACTTGCTCAGGTTGTCCATGGTGTTGAAATCGGCCACCGCGAACAGGTTGTTCAGGGCGCTTTCGCGGCTGATGTTCAGCTTGGAGTAGTCCTTCCACTTGTCGGGGTAGCCGATTTTCACCACAAAGGCGTTCAGCTTTTTGAGGGCCTCCGCCTTGGTGGCGGCGCTCATCCATGCGGTGGCCTGAATGCGCTCGGCGTAAGCTACGCGCATATTTTCCACCATTTGCTTAGCGCGGGCCTTGGCGGCGGGGCTGAAATCCTGGTCCACGTAAATCTGACCAAATGCCTCTCCCAACGCGCCGTCGGTAGCGGCAAAGGCGCGTTTCCAGCGGGCCTGGGGCACTTTGGCACCCGTGAGTACCTGCGTGAGGCGGAAGCTCTCGTCCACGAACGCCTGGGGCAGCGCCGATGACACGCCCTCTACCAAATGGAATCGCAGGTACTGCTTCTGGTCGGCAATGGGCTCCTCCTTAATCATGGCATTGGCCTCTTTCAGGTAATCGGGCTGGCCCACGATGATGTCCTTGGCTCCGCTCAGGTTGCTTTCCTTCAGGCGCAGCGGAATGTCCAGGTTCGGGTAGGCGGCGGCCACCTGGGCCACGGTCATCTTGTTGTAGTTGCTTTCGCGGTCGCGCAGGGCCACCCGGTCGCGGCTGGCCCGGGCCATGCGGGTTTCGAGGCGCGTCACGGCGTCAGCGTTGCGCTCGGCCGTGGCTTGGTCGTCGCCGAGCAGCTTGAAGATGTTGACCTGGTAGGTGCGGTAGGCGGCGCGAATGGTTTTCGAGCGGGCGTCGTCCTTCAGGTAGTAGTCGCGGTCGGGCAGCGTAAGGCCGCCCTGGCGCACCTGCACCGCGTACTGAGTGCTGTTTTTGGGGTCCTGGCCCACGCCGAGGCCGTACCAGCCCTTGCCATAGTTTTTGGGGTCGGCGAGGTAGCGCTGCACGCCGGCCACGTCCTGAATGGCGTTAATCTTATCCAAACGGGGCTGCAGGTATTTCAAGCCAGCTCGTTCCACGGCCATGCTGTCCATTGCGGCGGCGTAGAAGTCGCCCACCTTCTGGGCATTGCTGCCGGGCTTGGCGGTGCGGTCGGCGGCCACTTTCTCCAGAATGCCGTGCACCACGTCGCGGTTGCGGTTGCGCAGCTGGTTGAAGCCGCCCCAGCGGGTTTCAGAGGCCGGAACGGGGTTGTTTTTCATCCAGTTGCCGTTGGCATACTGGAAGAAGTCGTCGCAAGGGGAAACCGAGCGGTCGAGGTTGGCCAGCGTGATGCCCACGCCCGACTGGCCGGGGTTGGCAGGCAATGTGGTTTTGGTCTTGCCAGCGGCGCTGGACTTGGTTTTTACTTTGGTTTGGGTCTGGGCCTGGGCCGAACCAGCCACCAACCCCAGCACAGCCGCTGAAAAAGCAGCCCGCCTTACAAAAGAGAATTGATTCATAGTGAGGGAAAAAGTGCGAAATGTTACGACCCGCAAGTTACAACAGCAGGATGATTTTGAATAATGCAATAAAAGGAAAGGAAGATTACAGGATTGATAATTGGTTGGACCGACAAAAAGAACGTCATGCTGAGCGAAGTCGAAGCATCTCGCCTGAGTAAGTAAATAATTACTACTACGGGCGAGAGGCTTCGACTTCGCTCAGCATGACGTTCTAACTAGGTAGGCTCAGAACGGCTTACCAGATTTTGGCGCGTTCAGTTTGGGCGCGCATCATCTTGCTGCCGTCCTGGCACCCGAAGGCCTTAAAGAACTCCGGCATGTTTTGCAACGGCCCGATGGTGCGGTACATGTCCGGCGCGTGCGAGTCGGTCAGGATAAGCTGGCGCGTCATTTCGGGACGGGTGTTGCTGTGCCACACCTGCGCCCAGCTGATGAAGAAGCGCTGCTGCGGCGTGAGGCCGTCAATTTTCTGGGCAGCCTTGGCCTGGGGCGTCTTCTCGAAAGCAGCGTAAGCAATGGTGAGGCCGCCGAGGTCAGCCAGGTTCTCACCCATGGTCAGCTTGCCGTTCACATGCACGGAATCCATCGGCGAGAAGGCATCAAATTGCTTGCCCACCACCGCGGCGCGGGCGGTGAATTTCTCGGCATCCTCCTTGGTCCACCAGTCGCGCAGGTTGCCCTTGGCGTCGTACTGCCGGCCCTGGTCGTCGAAGCCGTGGGTCATTTCGTGGCCAATCACGGCACCGATGCCGCCGTAGTTCACCGCGTCGTCGGCCTTGGGGTCGTAGAACGGGGGCTGCAGAATGCCGGCCGGGAACACAATCTCGTTCATCGGCGGGTTGTAGTAGGCGTTCACCGTGGGCGGCGTCATGCCCCACTCGTTGCGGTCAATCGGCTTGCCGAAGTGGCTGATTTGGTCCTGGTTGGCCCACTCGCGCGAAGCCAGCAGGTTGTTCAAGTAGGATTCACGGCTGATGCTCAGGGCCGAGTAGTCCTTCCACTTGTCGGGGTAGCCAATCTTCACCGCGAAGGCGTTGAGCTTCTTCAGGGCCTCGGCTTTGGTGGCCGCGCTCATCCAATCCGTCGCTTTGATGCGCTCGGCGTAGGCCGTGCGCAGGTTCTCAATCATCTGTTTGGCCTTGGCCTTAGCCGCCGGGGTAAAGGCTTTGTCCACGTAGAGCTGGCCGAAGGCTTCGCCCAGAGCGCGGTCCGTCGAGCCCTGCATGCGCTTCCAGCGGGGCTGCTGCTGCTTGGCGCCGCTGGTCACTTGCGAGAACTTGAAGGCTTCGTCGCCAAACGCCTTGGGCAGCGCGCCCGTCAGGCTGCTCACCAAGTGGAAACGCAGGTACTGCCGCTGGTCGGCAATGGGCTCCTCTTTCAGCATGGCGCTTACTTCCTTCAGGAATTCGGGCTGGCCCACAATGATTTCCTTGGCCGCGGCCAGCTGGTTTTCCTTCAGCGTGAGCGGCAGGGCCAGGTTGGGGAAGGCCGCGTTGGCCTCGGCCACGGTCATTTTGTGGTAGTTGGCCTGGGGGTCGCGCAAGTCCACGCGGCTCTTGCTGGCTTTGGCCAAGCGCGTCTCAATGCGCTGCACGGCGGCGGCGTTGGCTTTGGCCGTGGCTTCGGCGTCGCCGAGCATCTTAAACACGTTCACCAGATAGGTTTCGTAGGCGGCGCGAATGGCTTTGGAGCGGGCGTCGTCCTTCAGGTAGTAGTCGCGGTCGGCCAGCGTGAGGCCGCCCTGCCCCATCTGCACGGCGTACTGGGTGCTGATTTTTTCGTCGGGCGCCACGTAGAAGCCGTACCACACGCTGCCCGCATGGGCTTTGGGGTCGGCCAGAAAACGCTGCATCTCGCCCAGGTCCTTGATGGCCGCAATGCGGTTGAGGTGCGGCTGCAGGTACTTCAGGCCAGCCGCTTCGATGGCGGCCGAGTCCATGGCGGACGCATAAAAGTCGCCCACTTTCTGCGCATTGGTGCCTTTGGTGGCCTTGCTGGCATTCTTGGCCGCTTCGTCCAGAATGCCGCGAATGACCACCTGATTTTGGCCGTACAGCACGTTGAACGAGCCCCAACGGCTTTCCGACGCCGGAATCGGATTGTTTTTCAACCAGTTGCCCGACGCGTAGTGGTAAAAGTCCTCGCAGGGATTTACCGTCAGGTCCATGTTGGCCAGGTTGATGCCCACGCCTTTCTGGGGTGGCGTGGTGGGCGGGGTGGTGGGCGGCACCGCCGCAATGGTGGCGGCCAGGCTGCCTAAGCCAAGCGCGGCCAGGCTAAGCCGCCGGGCAATAAAAGTTGAAATCATAAAAAGGGTTGGGTTGGGACATTATGCCGTGAAGGTATAGACCAGACCGGTTTTGAAGGGTTGCACGCACGGCCCCGCCGCGGCCAAAGGTTCCTGCCGGCCTGCCCAAGTCCCCGCCCAGCGCCCGTAATTTGCACTCATGCCGCTCTACAACCGCCGCCCGGAGCTTCCGCCCATCCTGCCGCCTGCCCCGCTGGGCCTGGCCGACCTGCTCAGCCGGGTGCGCCAAGCCCTGCAGCAGCAACTGGCCGACTCGTACTGGGTGGTGGCCGAAGTGGCCGAGCTGACCGTGCCCCGCTTTGCCGGCGCGCATTGCTACCTCACCCTCACCGAGCAAACCACCGACGGCCGCGGCACCCCCCTCAAGGCCCAGGCGCGCGCCACGCTCTGGAGCCAGCGCTACCAACAGCTGGCCCCGGCTTTTGAGCGGCAAACCGGCCAGCCCCTGCGGCCGGGCCTCAAGCTGCTGCTGCGCGTGCAGGTTCGCTTCCACGAGCAATATGGGCTCAGCCTCGACGTAGTGGCCATCGACCCCAGCTACACCGTGGGCGAGCTGGCTCTGCTGCGGCTGAAAACCCTGCGCTTGCTGGAGGAAAAAGGGCTACTCGACCGCCAGAAGGAACTCACGCTGCCCCTGGCGCCCCAGCGCCTGGCCGTCATTTCCTCCCCCACCGCCGCCGGCTTTCAGGATTTTGTGCAGCAGCTCCAGGAAGCCCAATACGATTTTGCCCTCACCCTCTTCCCGGCTGCCATGCAGGGCGACGACGCCCCCGCCAGCATCCGGGCGGCGCTGGATGGCGTGCGGGCCCGTCGCAGCCAGTTCGACGCCGTGGTCATCATCCGCGGCGGCGGCAGCCGCACCGACTTGCTGGCTTTTGACGAATATGGGCTGGCGGCGGCCGTGGGCGCGTTCCCGCTGCCGGTACTCACCGGCATTGGCCACGAGCGCGACGAAGCGCTGGTGGACCTCACGGCCCACCGAGCCCTAAAAACGCCCACCGCGGTAGCCGTTTTTCTCATCGAGCGCTTGGCCCGGCTCGAGGCGGCACTTGTGGGCTATGGCGAGCAAGTCGTGGCCTTGGCGCGGCGGCAGCTCAGCCAGCGCCACGCCCACCTCGACCAGCTCAGCGGGCAAAGCCACTACGCCGCCCACCGCCAGCTCGACGCGGCCCGCGCGGCCCTGCACGCCCGCGCCCGGCAGGCGGCGCAGGGGCCACGCGAGCAATTGCGCCAGCTCAGCAACGGGCTGCAGCGCTTCCGGCACCAGCTGCCGCGCGCCGCGCGCCGCGCCCTGGCCCGCGAGCAGCGCGGCCTGCGCCAGCGCGGCCGGGTGTTGCTGAGCCGGTTCATCCGCCATCACCGGCGGCGGCGCGAAGACGTGCTGCGCCGCCGCTTCCACCTGCAATTGGCGCTGGAGCGCCACCTGCACCGCGCCGAGCTGCGCCTGGCCGTAGCGGCCGTGCGCCACCCCGAAACCAACGACCTTAACCAACAGCCTACTTAATTTAAGAATGACTTATCGCGAAGCCATCGAGGAACTGGAAACCATCTTGCGCGCCCTCGAAACGGACGCCGTGGACGTAGACGACCTCACCACCCGCGTGGAGCGCTCGGCCGAATTGATTCGGCTGTGCCGCCACAAACTCCGCAATGCCGAGGCGTCGCTCGACCGAGTATTTGATACCCTGGATGATGAGGACGAAGCGGATGAGCTGGCCGACGAAGAGCACGAAGACGAAGAGGCGGAAGAGGACGAAGAAGAGGACGAGCACGACCACCTACCCGGCGGCCCCAGCCGGGGCTGGTAAATATTTCAGCAGCCTGGTATATTTTTTTCTTTAGGTAACTATATTTGGCTCTTCCATCCAAAACAAACTTGTTTTTTTTCAATTTTTCTGTAATTAATATGGCATTTAACGGTACCGAAGGAAATCCCATTGACCACTCAATCGCATCTGAGTGGACCAAGAACTACCGAGAAGCTAGTCCTGGCAAACTCATTGCGCATTTTTTTGGGCGCGATGTCCTCCTAAATATTCTGGCGCAGGAAAACTGCCAAGGCATTCGCTTTTACTACGGCCTCGACGGCGAAGTGCAGCAGATACTGGCAGTGGGAGCCGACAACGAGGAAAACGACCAATTGGATGGCAATTCGATTGTGGCCGATGAGTCGACAGACAGTCCGCCACGCAGCGGCCAAGACAATATTCTTAACAGTTAGCCAAACCGCTGGCTCCCACTGACTCTATTCTACCAACCGATGTCAAAAGAGGAGATGCATTCGCTGGTAATGACAATGCTGACCGTTATGCAGGTCAGCATTGTCGTTCCCATGGCGGTGGTGTGGTGGCGCAGGCGTCATTTTCCGCCCGAAATCAAGCTGCTCAGCGGGTATGTGTACTTGTCGGTTGCGGCGGTGGTTGGGGCCCGGGTTCTTTGCCCCGCCTACTTTGAAACCAATTACGGGTTTCTTACCGGGTTCAACTTAGGAAAAATCGCCTTGTTTGCGGCGGTTTATTACCAGGTAGTAGCGTCGGCCAAAACGCGGCGTTTAGTGGTGGCCACCACGGTGGCCACGTTGACCGGTGTTTTCGTTGTGATGCTCAACGACTGGCACCTGGCGGTGGCGGTGAGCCGGGTAGCCCAGTGCGCGCTGCTGGCTGGCTTTGCCATGGTTTACCTCGAACAAACCCTAAATCGCCGCCCCCTGCGGCCCCTCTCGCAAGACCCGATGTGGCTGCTGGGCATTGGCCAATTGCTCTACTCGGCGGGCACTGTCACGGCTTTCAGCCTCGAATACCTCACCACTACCATCTACGACCAAAGCTCAAAATTCATTTTCGTGTCCATTGCGGGGTTGGTGTTCAACTACTTTCTGACCTTGGCTTTTTTGCGGGCCAACCGCCTCAGCTCGTCCCCAGCCGAAACCCAGCTTTCCGGCGCAATCCAACTGGCCAACTCGTAGTCCGCTCTCACAAGACATTTCACCGCCGGCCTGCAACCTGAACCGTCGGGTCCGCGCTACGCCTTCCCTTAGTTTCACCACGCCGATTCGCGGGTTCTTACTTTTCTTATTTCTTTGCGCTACCTGGTTTCCAGGTGCCTTCATGTGACAGACCTTCTGCCGTTGTTCCTCCTCACTCCGACATTGCTCCTGCTTGTGCTGGGGCTCGTATGGTTTGTGGTTCGCTACCAGCGGGCGCAGCTGCGGCAACAGCAGGAACTCGCTCAGCTGCAGGAAACGGCGCAGCAGCAGGCCCTGGCGGCCGCGCTTGTGGCGCAGGAAGACGAGCGCCAGCGCATTGCTGGGGAGCTGCACGACGGCGTAGGCACCATCCTGGCGCTGGCCAAGCTGCATTTGTTTGCGCCGGGCAACCCGCCGGCTCCCGAAGCCAGCGCCCTCATCGACCAGGCCGTGGCCGAAGTGCGCCGCATTTCGCGCAACCTGCAGCCCGCCACGCTCCAGCAGCTGGGCTTGGCCCAGGCCTTGCGGGCGCTGGTGCAGGCCGTGCCCGCCGACCACGGCCCGGAGGTGCGCCTGGAGCAGGAAGGCCCCATGGGCCGCCTCATCCCGCCGCACGAGCTGATGGTGTACCGCATTGCCCAAGAGCTGCTCACCAATGGCCTGCTGCACGCCGACGCCCGGCACATCCTGCTGCGGGTGAGCGCGGTGCCCGGCCTGCTCACGCTCACGTATTCGGACGACGGCCAGGGCTTCGACCTGGCTGCCCTTGAGGAACTGCCCCCGCCCGGGCCCCACGGCCAGCCCGTGGGCATGGGCCTCATCAACCTGCGCAGCCGGGTGGCCGTGCTCGGGGGCCAGCTGCACTATCATTCTGAGCCCGGCGTGGGCACCCGCGTCGGGGCCATTTTACCCGTTACGCTGCTGCCTGCGGGCGCAGCGGCTCCGTCTTTCACGCTCAACACATGACACCTCTATCCACCTCCCCCAGCGCCGTCCCCGTACGCCTGGCCATCGTCGACGACCACATTCTCTTCCGCAAAGGTTTGCGTGCGCTGCTCAGCGGCTACGCGGGCATAGAAGTGATATGCGAAGCCGGCAACGGCCAAGAACTGCTCGAATTGTTGGACCAAGGCAGCCGCCCCAATGTGGTGCTCATGGACATGCAAATGCCCATCCTCGACGGCCTGCAAACCACCCGCCTGCTGCGCACCCAGTTTCCCCAGGTGCGCGTGGTCATCATTTCCATGCACGACGACCCCTCCCTGGTGAGCACCGTGCTGGCCGAGGGCGCGCACAGCTACTTGGTTAAAAACACTTCGCCCGAAGAAATGCGCAGCGCCGTGCTGGCCGCCGCCGCGGCTGGCAGCCGGCCGTAGCAGTACGGCCCTAAATTGCCAACGACGAAGCCCCGCTTTCTGCGCGTCAGGAAGCGGGGCTTCGTCGTTGGCAGTCTTCTGTTTTGCACCTAATAAAAGAACATTTAGAATTCTCCATGAAAACACCTTAGTTGGCAGCAGCCCGCTTGGAACTCAGCGCAACGGCACCAAAATTTGCATCATGCAAACCCGTCGATTTCCCGCACTGATTATCTGGGCGTTTACCCTTTGGCTACTCCTGCCTACTCCGGGACGGGCACAGGTGTATTACCTGGATTTGAGCAAAGCCACCCTCGACTTGCCCAAGCGCGCCGTGCACGTGGAGCAAGTGCTCGATGCCCGGCCCCGGAGGGGGAGCATCGGCACGGTACACCGGGGCCTTGGCAACATCCGGCAGCCGGCTGACCTGCGCCCCAGCGTGGCGCAGGCGCTCACCACGTGGGTGCAAGCCCAACTGCCTGCTCGGCCCACCGACCACGCTATCGTACTGGTAGTGCGTCATTTGCAGCTAAATGAAGCCATTGGCGCTTTTTCTGAAAAAGCCAGCGTTGATGTCTCGGTCGATGTGTACGCTCATCTGGCCGACGGCTATCATTACGTGTTGAACGCGGCCGAGCTGGTAGAAAATAAGGGCATGGAAACCACGGCCCAGCACCCCACCAACTTAGCCCTGGCGTTGCAGCAATGCTTGGCCCAGTGCCAAACCATCGACTGGGACAAGCTGCCGCCCCAGCCAGCGCGCACCCTGGCCGAACTCCAGCAGTTGGGTCGCCCAGCCGCGGTAGCGCTTCCTTACCCGGCTCTCGTCGACTCGCTGCGGCCCAAGGGCTATTACCCCACGTTTCTAGCGTTCCGCAACAACCAGCCCGTGGTCGAGCCCATCCTTAGCGTCACCACCGTGGCCCGGACGGCCAAGGGCTGGGAGGGCACGCTGGAGGTGGAACCTGCCCTGGCAACAGCCGGCGGCGCACCGGCCGCCCTACGCAACGCCTGGGGCTTCTCGGATGGGCAGCAGGTTTACATTTGGCACAACCGGCGCTACATGCCGCTCACGCGGGCGGGCAACTCGTTTCGCTTTGTGGGCTTCACCGGCCCCGACCCGGGCGCGGTGAGCACCGCTGGCTTCCTGGGCGGGGCGGTTGGCGGCGCCATTGCGGCGGCGTCCACCACGGGCAAGCCCGGCGATTTTACCCTGGACATGGTCACGGGCGTCGTTTCGCCGTTTGCCGAGGCCAGCGGCCCCGCTCCGGCCGACACGGCCCTGCTCTACGTGTACCGCCGCGCCAGCAGCACGCCTGGCCCGGTGCAGGTACTGCTCAACGGCAAGGTGGTGGCCGACCTGGAGGCATGGCAGTCCGTGGCCATCCCCTACACCGATAAGGTGCACGAGGTGAGCCTGTGCCTGCAAACGGCCCCGGGGCGCTGCACCGCTTTCATCCCCACGTTCGGCACGGCGTCGTACGTGGAAATTGCTCGTAACATCGCCGACCCGGCCAAGCCGCCGCTGGAACGCGTGCCTGTGAAGAAAGGCGTTTTCGACTTGCGCGTGCTGCAGGCACGCACCAAAACAGCAAGCAATTAAGCCGTTTTCACGTTCAGGCTCCAGAGCAGTTTGCTGAATAACGCCCAGTTTTTCCCTACGCCGATGCCTTCGGCTCCTAAGACTTACTGCATGGCGAAGGGCAGCTGGCCAGTTAAGTGGTCCAGGCGGTTGACCACACGGCGGGCATGTAGTGGGCGGCCATCATGCATATCCTAGCTGACCTCGCACGACCAACGGCAGGAGTTGAAACGGTGCGTGCAGGCAGGTACTGGACCCGAAACCTGCCACTTCGTACCCAAATTCAGCCAGCCGACTTACCTGGAATGCGTGGAGCCGGCTGCTGGTTGAGCCCCGCAGCTGTGGCAAGTGCCCGTCAAATAAGGTCTATCTGAGCTGCGCCGAATTCAGCGGCTAGCGAAGGCAAGCAAGTGTGAAGTTAATAATTGGTAAGACATCCTCTATTGATTTATATGTCCTTTTCTCTACTCCATTCTGCCAAACGGTATTGTATGTTGCTGGCAGTGGTATTTAATGCATTGGCTCCTTCCGTGGCAAATGCGCAGTACGGCCCTACGCAGCGCGTAACGCCGTACTACCTGAACATGGACCAGCAGCCCATCACCTTGCCCACCCGCACCCTGAGCGTGGAGCAGGTGGTGGACGGCCGCGCAGGTCGTCCTCCCATTGGCCTGATATACAAAGGGCTCGAAGTTCGGGCCCCTGCATTCTTTCAAAAAGGCCTGGAAGATGAGCTGACTTCCTGGCTTGCTTCGCAGTTGCCGAAACAGGCCAAGCAGCACGCGGTGGTGCTGTGCATCCGCCAATTGCAGATTGACGAAATAGTGCAGGGCTACAACATAGTCGGAGGCTTCAAGGGGGCACAGTCTACCGCCAATGTGGCGGCCGATGTGTACGAGCATCAGGCCGATGGCTACCACTTCGTGCGCAGCGTAGCGGCTTATACCAGCAGCCGGGGCATCGATGCAAATTCCCGCCACGCCGCACGCATCGCAACGGTTTTGCAAGACGCGCTCACGCAATTGAACGACGTGGAGTGGAACCAGATGGCGCGACGGCCGGCGCGGACGCTGGCCCAACTCGTCACGGACAAGCCCTCCACGACGACGCGCCCCGCCATTCTTCGGGCGGCCATGCCGCGCAAAGGCGCCTACCTGACGCTGGAGCAGTTTCTAACCAACCGGCCCGATACCACCGTCGTGGTCAGCATCGATACGGTGGGGGCCTACGCCACGGACTTTTTTAACACGCCGGCCGGAAACACCGTGACGGAATGGAAAGGTACCGTGCAGCTAAAAGCCAGAATGCGCACCGCCGCAGGCGAGAAGCTTTCGCCGAAAGAGGTGTGGGGCTTTTCGGACGGGCGCCAATCGTACATGCGGCAACTCAGCACGTATCGCCCGCTCATTCGGCAAGGCGATTTCTTTACGTTCGTTGGTGCCGCACCCGTTGATTTAGTGGCGAATAGGCGCGCCCAATACACTGGCCCTAACGGCCCCACCGGGATGTACGGCCCGGACGGTTTTACTGGTCAGCCCATCGTTTACTCCCTGGATTTGCGCAGCGGGCAAACGGCGCCTTACCCCGCCCCCGGCCTTCCCCAGCGCGCCGATACCGCCTTTGTTTATGTGTACCGTCCCCTCGGCGGGTTTGCAGGGCCCGAACGAGTGTACCTCAACGACCGCGAAGCCGGGCAGTTGAAGCCGGGCCAGTACCTGGAACTAGCCTGGTCGCACCTGGACCGGCCCATGCGGCTCGCCATCGATACCCCCGGAGGGCCGGCCATACTGATGGCCCCCAATACGTCAATGGCCAACTACGTGAAGCTGCTACCCAACTTAGCGGCCAGCAGCCCGTGGCAAATCATGCCCGTACGCCAGGGCGAAGCGGAAGTTGACGCCCTCGAAAAACGGCGCAAGCCTTAGCTACGCCAGCTCCGTGCTGGGGTCCCAGAAGAGCTTGCTGAACTCCACCACCCGGTCCTCTTCTACGCGAATGCCTTCGGCTTCCAAGGCTTCCTGCATGGCGAAGGGCGTGGCGTAGTGCAGCCGGCCGGTGAGGTGGCCCAGGCGGTTGACCACCCGGTGGGCGGGCACGTATTGGTCGGCGGTGTGGGCGGCCATCATGGCGTAGCCCACGGTGCGGGCGCCGTGCCGCGCGCCGAGGTAGTGGGCAATGGCGCCGTAGGTACTCACGCGGCCCCGCGGGATGAGGCGCGCGACTTCGTGCACGTCCTGGAAAAAATTGCGCGGTTCGGGGGATTTTGGGGCAGCGGGCTTCATCGGGGCGAAGATAGGTTCGGTCTACTTGATGGCGCTCTACGTCTAGTTTCGGGTTTTGGTGGGCAACCTTTTAGGCCAAAAACGGACTATAGTAGCTCTATTTGTAGTCTTATTTGATTCCCTCTGCTCGGGTGGTGGGCTTAGCCCCAAACTTCCGCCGCCCCTTGTGCGTTCTTGCCAACTATGCCAGTTGATAACCCGACCGTTGCGCCTCCCAAAACCTGGGACACCACCAGCACTCCCGCGCCCACCGCGGCCACTCCCCCACCCGCCGACCCCACGCCGGACACGCCGCCGTCGAAAGGCCGCTCCTGGTTGGGCTGGCTGATTGCGGCCTTGGTCATCGGCGCGCTGGTGTTCGTGAAAATCAAGTATTTCCCCAGCAACGCCGCCGGCGATAAAAAAGGCGGTGCTGCGGCGGGTGGCGGAGGCGGCAAAGGGGGGCCCGGTGGCCCGGGCGGCGCTGGCGGCAGAGGCGGACAGCGCCTGGCCGTGCAGGTGTACGTGGTAGCCGCCACGAGCCTGGCCGACGAAGTGGCCGCCACAGGCTCGGTATTGGCCGAAGAGTCGGTCGTTATCAAGAGCGAATTATCCGGCAAAATCACCAGCCTGAATATCAAAGAAGGCCAGTCGGTGAGCAAGGGGCAGCTGCTGTTCAGCATCAACGCCGACGAGGCCCAGGCGGCCATCCAGAAGCAGGAGTACAACATCAAGCTCTTCCGCGACCAGGAGCGCCGCCAGCGCACGCTGCTCGACAAAGAATACATCAGCGCCCAGGAATACGAGACGTCGAACAACCAGCTGCTCACGGCGCAGGCCGACCTGCGCGCTCTGCGCGCCTCCCTCGACAAAGCCTACGTGCGGGCGCCTTTTGCCGGCGTGCTGGGCCTGACCACCGCCACGGTGGGCACCTACGTGAGCCCCGGCGCCGAAATCACGACGCTGTCGCGGGTGCGGCCGGTAAAAATTGACTTTGCCGTGCCCGGCCGCTTTGCGTCCAACGTGCGGGTGGGCGACGTGGTGAGCGTGCTCGACGAAACCACCAACAAGAAGTTCGACGCCAAGGTGTACGCCGTCGACCCGCAGATTGACCCCGTGAGCCGCACCCAGCCGGTGCGCGCCCGCTACGCCAATACCAACAACGAGTTGCGCCCCGGCTCCTTCGTGCGGGTGAACCTGCAGCTGGGCGAAACCAATACGGCGCTGCAAGTGCCCACCGAAGCGGTAATTCCGGAGGCCAGCGGCTACAGCGTATACACGGTGAAAAACAACAAAATGGTGCCAAAGAAGGTGAAAATCGGCATTCGGTCCGACAAGGTTATCCAAATTACCGACGGCCTGGCCGTGGGCGATACGGTCATTCGCACCGGCATTTTGCAAGTGAAGCCCGGCGATGCCGTGCGCGTGGTCAAATAAGAACAACCAACTCCCCTCCTTACCAACCGAAGGTCAGCGAAGCTAAGGAGGGGATGTCCGCGCTTCAGCGCGAACGGGGGTGGTTGAACTCGTTGACCGACACCCGAACGAATCGAACGCGAGTCGTTCAACGGGTTCAACCACCCCAGTTTCCGCTTCGCGGAAACGTCCCCTCCTCAGATGAGGAGGGGAGTTTATTGTGCTATCATCCAACTGCTATGAGCCTCTCCTCCACTAGTATCAACCGGCCGGTGCTCGCCATTGTGATGAGCCTGGTCATCATCATTTTTGGGGTCATCGGCTTTCGGTACCTCAGCATTCGGGAATACCCGAGCGTCGACCCGCCCATTATCACGGTGCAGGCCAGCTACACCGGCGCTTCGGCCGACGTGATGCAGGGCCAGGTGACCGAGCCGCTTGAAGAAGCGCTCAACGGCATCGCCGGCATCAAGAACCTGACGTCGAACAGCCGCGACGGTCGCACCCAGATTACGGTAGAGTTTGACCTCGACGCCGACCTGGAAAGCGCCGCCAACGACGTGCGCGACAAAGTATCCGGGGCCCAGGGCCGCCTGCCGCGCGACATCGACCCGCCCGTGGTGAGCAAGGCCAACGCCGACTCGCAGCCCATTGTGATGACCTATTTGAGCAGCAACCAACGTACGCTGCTCGAACTGACCGACTACGCCAACAACACCCTCAAGGAGCGCATTCAGACCATCCCGGGCGTGTCGGAAGTGCGGGTGTACGGCGAGCGGAAGTACTCCATGCGCCTGTGGCTCGACCCCGTGAAGCTGTCGGCGCTGCGCGTGTCGCCCGTGGACGTGCAGGCCGCCCTCACCCGCGAAAACGTGGAGCTGCCCAGTGGCGCCGTGCAAGGCGAGGCCACCCAGCTCACGCTGCGCACCATGGGCCGCCTCACCACGGTGGAGGACTTCAACAACCTGATTATCCGGAAAGATGCGGTGTCCCTCATTCGCCTTTCGGACATTGGCTACGCCGAGTTGTACCCCGAAAACGACCAGACCATCTTCAAAGTAAACGGCGTGCCCATGGTGGGTCTGGCCGTGATTCCGCAGCCGGGCTCGAACCAGATTGACATTGCCACGGAGTTCAACAAGCGCATTCAGCTGTATGCCAAGGACCTGCCCAAGGACCTGGTGCTGAAGCCCGGCTTCGACAACTCCATCTTCATCCGCAAGTCCATCAGCGAGGTGCAGCACACTATCATCGAGGCCTTTGTGCTGGTGGTCATCATCATCTTCCTGTTTTTGCGCGACTGGCGTTCCACCATCATCCCGGTGGTGGCCATTCCGGTGTCGTTGGTGGGCATTTTCTTCGTGATGTACCTGCTCGACTTTTCCATTAACGTGCTGACGCTGCTGGCCATCGTGCTGGCCATTGGCCTGGTGGTGGACGACGCCATTGTGGTACTGGAGAACATTTACTCGCGCATCGAGGAAGGCGAAGAACCGAAGGAGGCCGCCATCAAAGGCTCCGAGGAAATTCTGATGGCCGTTATCAGCACCACGGTGGTGCTGGCGGCGGTGTTCCTGCCGGTGGTGTTCCTGACGGGCATCACCGGGCGCTTGTTCCGCGAATTTGGCATTGTGGTGGCGGGCTCGGTGCTGATTTCGGCCTTCGTGTCGCTGACGCTCACGCCCATGATGTGCTCGAAGCTGCTGAAGCGCGAGGAAAATCACAACTGGTTTTACCGCAAAACCGAGCCCTTCTTCCAGAAGATGATTGGGGCCTACCAGAGCAGCCTGCAAACCTTCCTTCGCAACCGCTGGCTGGCTTGGGTGATGATAGTGGGCACGGGCGGCGGCATCTGGTTTTTCATGAAATCGTTGCCCTCGGAACTGGCCCCGATTGAGGACCGGAGCCGCATCAACGTCAACGCGACGGGCCCGGAAGGCGCTTCGTTTGAATTCATGGACAACTACATGGCCCAAATCACCAAGATGGCCATGGATTCGGTGGGCGACAAAAACCTGAGCAGCGTGTTTGCCGTGACCTCGCCGGGCTTCGGCGGCGGTTCCAACTCCGGCACTGCCCGCGTGCTGCTGGTGGAAGCCGACGCCCGCGAGAAAACCCAGGACCAGATTTCCAAAGGCCTAACCGACGGCGTGAAGCGCTTGTCGGCGGCCCGTACGTCGGTGTCGCAAGACCAGAGCATCGGCGGGGGCGGCGGGGGCGGCGGGGGCCTACCCGTGCAGTTCGTCATGCAAAACCAGAGCTTTGAGAAGCTGCGCGAAGCCGTACCGAAGTTCTTGGAAATTGCCCGCCAAGACCCCACGTTCCAGTTCGTGGACGTGAACCTGAAGTTCAACAAGCCCGAGCTGCGCGTCAACATTGACCGCGAGAAGGCCCAGAGCCTGGGCATTTCAGTGCAGAGCATCTCGCAAACCCTGCAGTCGGGCCTGAGCGGCCAGCGCTACGGCTACTTCATCCGCAACGGCAAGCAGTACCAGATTATCGGCCAAGTGGCCCGCGAAGACCGCAACCAGCCGCTGGACGTGCGCCTGTTGTCGGTGAAAAACGCGGACGGCGAGCTGGTGCAGCTCGACAACGTCATTCGGCTGGAGGAGAGCAGCACGCCGCCCCAGCTCTACCGCTTCAACCGCTACAACTCGGCCACGTTCTCGGCCTCGCTGGCCCCCGGCAAAACCCTGGGCGATGGCATTGCCGCCATGCGCGCCATTGCCGAGAAAAACCTGGACGAAACGTTTACGACCGAACTGTCGGGCGCCTCGCGTGACTTTGAGGAAAGCTCCTCTTCCCTCCTCTTCGCCTTCGGCCTGGCCCTTGTGCTGATTTACCTGGTGCTGGCCGCGCAGTTTGAAAGCTTCCGCGACCCGGTCATCATCATGGTGACGGTGCCGCTGGCCCTTTCGGGCGCTTTGCTGAGCCTGTGGTACTTCAACCAGACACTGAACCTGTTCTCGCAAATCGGCATCATCATGCTGATTGGTCTGGTGACAAAAAACGGTATTCTCATCGTGGAATTCGCCAACCAGCGCGTCGAGAAGCACAACGTGGACTACATGACCGGTCTGGTGGAAGGTGCCACGGCCCGCTTCCGCCCCATTCTGATGACTTCGCTGTGCGCCATTCTGGGCATCCTGCCCATTGCCATTGCCACGGGTGCGGGCGCGCTCAGCCGCCGGGCCATGGGCATCGGCGTGGTGGGCGGCTTGTTTTTCGCTACTGCCCTCACGCTCTACGTAGTGCCGGTGATGTACTCCTACTTCGCCACGGCCAAAAAGCACCACAAAAAAGTTGAGTCGGCAGCTGAAAAAGCGGTAGCCGTTTAGCACGGTAAACTCCCCTCCTTGCTAAGGAGGGGGTGTTCGCGCTTTAGCGCGGACGGGGGTGGTTGAGTCGTTGCACGAACCCTGAACGATGCGGGCGCGAGTCGTTCTGGCATCGCGCAACTACTCAACCATCCCAGCGTCCGCTTTGCGGCCGCGTCCCCTCCTTGGTAAGGAGGGGAGTTTGATGTTCTTTCCTTTACTCATGTATCGTTTCCTTTTTCTTTTTCTTTTCGCAACCGCCACGGTGGCCCAGGCGCAAAAGCCGGTGCTGATGCCGCGTCAACCCGCCGAGAAGCCCAAGGCCAAGTCCCAAACCGAAAAGCCCGCCACGGTGGCCGACGCGCCGCCCCTAACCCTGGCGCAGGCCATTCAGCAGGGGATAGAAAACAACTTCAACATCCGGCTGTCGCGGACTGACGAGCAGATTGCCGAGAACAACGTGACGCGCGGCAACGCCGGCCAGCTGCCGGTGGTGAACGGCAACTTCACCCGCACCTTCAACCGCAACAACGTGCGGCAAGAATCGTCGAGCCGGCCGGAGCCCAGCACCGCCAACAACGCGCAGTCGAACTTGCTGAATGCCAACGTGGCCGCCACCTGGACCATTTTCGATGGTTTCGGGATGTTCATTGCCTACGACCGGCTGAAGGCCCTCAACCAAACCCAACAGCAGATAACCCGCGCCACGCTGGAAGAAACCGTGGCCGCCATCACCGACGCGTACTACGCCGTGGTGCGCGAATCGGGCAAAATCAAGTCTATTGAAGAAGCGCTGAAAATTGGCCAGGCCCGAATCGACCTGACCCAGGCCCGCGTGGACGTGGGCGTGAGCGCCAAGGTGGAAGTGCTGACGGCGCGCGTGGACTACAACGCCGACCAGTCGGCCCTGATACAGCAGCAGGAGCTGCTCAGCACCGCCAAAATCAATTTGAATAATCTGCTGGGCCGCACGCCACGGCTCGACTTCCGCCCCGCCGATTCCATTGTGGTGACCCGCGACCTGGACCAGGCGGCCATTACCCAGGCCATTCAGCAAAACAACCCGCGCCTGCAAGCCGCCCGCACCAACACCGAAGTAGCTACCTACGACCGCCGGCTGGTGCGTGCCTCGCGCTTCCCGCAAGTGGGCCTCACCTCCGGCTACGGCCTGAACCGCAACGTGAACGGCGCGGCTTTCTTCGGCACGCAGCTCGTAACCAATACGGGCCGCACCTACGGCCTGAACTACGGCGTGGTGGCCTCGGTGCCCATTTTCGACGGCTTCAACCGCAACCGCCTGGAGCAGAACGCCCGCGTGGTGGAAGAGCAAAGCCGCCTGCAGCTCGGCCAAACCCAGCTGCAAATCGAGGCCGACGCTCAGCAAGCCTACGCGCAATACCAGAACCGCCTGCAGCTGCTGGAGCTGGAAGAGAGCAACATCCTGCTGGCCCGTGAGAACGTGGCCATCGCCCTGGAGCGCTACCGGCTGGGCCTGCTCACGCCCATTGCCCTGCGCGAAGCCCAGCGCACCCAACTCGACGCCGAAGTGCGACTGCTCGACATCCGCTTTCAAGCCAAGCAAGCCGAAACCGTCCTGCGCCGCTTGAGTGGCGGGCTGGTGCAGCAAGCACAAGGCAAGTAAAGCGCCGCTTTTTCCGCAATTACTCTTTGATGAACCGTTTGGTTTCGGAGCCGGAATTGGTGGTGATTTTGTAGAAATAAGTGCCGGCGGGCAAGTCGTGCAAGTCGATTTGCTGCTTGTGAGGGCCTTTTTCCTGCTGGCTTTCGGCCACGAGCGTGCGGAGCTTGTTGCCGTTTTTATCGAGCAAGTCGACGGTGACGGGGCCCGCTTTTTTTACTTCGTATTCCAGATTGCTGGTGGCCGTGGCGGGGTTGGGATAGAAACTGGCGCTGCCCACCTCTCGCTCGGGGGGGCCGGCTGGCGCAGAGGCAGCGGTGGTATTCATCAGCAGGAAAGTGGCGGGGCGGAAGAAGCGGCGCAGGCCGTGGTGCCCTTGCCGATGGCCGCGGGCCTGCGCCAAGCTCTCTCGCTGCTCGGAAGTAGCGTTTTTGGTCACGATGGCGTGCATATCGGCGGCCCACTTCTCCTTTTGGGGCTGCACCTCCTGCGCCAGCTGCTGAATAGGGGCGTCGTACTTCCGCGCCATTTCGGCCACTTTGAGCAGGATGCTTCTCCTTTCAGCGTGCAGTTGCTGCAGTTGTTCGCGCTGGGCTTCGGTGAGCGTGGGGCGCGGGGCCTTGGAGGTGCCGGCCGGGTGCAGGCTCTGGCGCAGGGCTTTGCCGTTGGCGCGCACGGTTTGCAGCTGGGTGCGGTAGGTAGCCAGCTGGGCGCGGTCGGCGGGGGCGAGCTGGGCCTCTAGTTTCTGGCGCTGCTGGCGCACCACGGGCAGCACGTTGGCCTGCACATAGTCGCGCATTTCGCGCCGGGCGGGCCGGTCTTCGCGTCGGAATTGGCCGGCCTGGGCCACGGCCTCGGCTCGGGGGGCCAGGCCGGCAAACAGCATCAGGCCGAATAGTTTGAGTGTGTTTGTGTGCATAGCAACTCAGTGGTAAATGACGAGATATCAACGAATACTACCTAGACACAAACCATGCACTGGGGTTTAAGCGCTGCTCACCACTTCTTGATGGCAGCCTCGTTTTCTGGTTCTTTTACAGGCATTCCTTAAACACGATGGGCGGGGTTTGGGCGATGACGGTGCTGCGGCCCGGCGCCGTGTTGCGGTGCAGGTACAGGTAGCAGGTGAGCGGGCGCCGCAGCTTCTCATTGGCCCAGATTTTAGCCAGCGGGTATTCCAGCGTGAGCGTGTCGTGGCGAACGGTGACCGGAATTACCCCCTGCGTACCACTCGAAAACGTCATGCGCGGGTCGACGCTCTGGAACTTGATGGAAACGGCGAAGCCGTATTCCGACTGCTCCTGTTCGGCGATGACGTAGGCCAGCTTTGCTTTCAGGACAGATTTTGCCGACGGCATGGTGCATGGCGGCTGGTTGAGCACCAGCAGGGTAATGCTGTTGGCGGCAGGCTCCTGCGCGCCGGTGCTGGCGGGCAGCGCGCCACTGAGCACGGCGCTCAGCAGCAAGCCCATTCGGGTAGAGTTTTTCTTCATACTGGCTACTGGACTGCGGGCACCCCGGTCCGGTTACGCGCGACTGCTAGCGCGCAGCTCAACCGTGGGTGCATTTTCAAACCCTATATTAATGCCTAAATCATCGCCTGCTTCGAAATGGCTTCGCCCCCGTCGACCCCCAATGGCCTGAAAAAGGCCCTGACGCCGCTGCACCTGTGGGCCATTGCCGTGGGGCTGGTCATTTCGGGCGAATACTTTGGCTGGAACTACGGCTGGGCCGTGGCCGGGCCGGTGGGGTTTCTGGTGGCCACGGTGCTGGTCACGGTACTCTACGTCACGTTCATTTTCAGCTTTACGGAGCTCACCACGGCCATTCCGCAGGCGGGCGGGCCGTTTGCGTACGCGCACCGGGCCTTTGGGCCGATTGGCGGTTTTGTGGCCGGCTACGCCACGCTGGTCGAGTTTCTGTTTGCGCCGCCAGCCATTGCGTTTGCGCTGGGCAGCTACGTGCATTTTCTGTACCCCGGCGTGCCGGTGCTGTACACTGCCCTGGGCTGCTACGTAGCATTCACGCTGATAAACTTGCTGGGCATCAAGGAGTCGGCCACGTTTTCGCTGGTGGTCACGGTGCTGGCCGTGGCCGAGTTGCTGCTGTTCATGGGCTTGGTGGCGCCGCATTTTCAGGTCAGCAATTTCCTGGCGCACCCGGTGCCGGTGAGCGCGCCGGGCATTTTCGCGGCCCTGCCATTTGCCATCTGGTTTTACCTGGCCATTGAGGGCGTGGCCATGGTGGCCGAGGAAGTGGCCGAGCCCCGGCGCACCATCCCCCGCGGGTATGGCTACGGCCTGCTCACGCTCGTTGGGCTGGCGCTGGGCGTGATGGTGCTCACCGGCGGCATCGGCGACTGGCGCCAATTGAGCCGCATCGACTACCCGCTGCCCGAAGCCCTGGGCATGGCGCTGGGCAAGGGCAGCGTCTGGACCCGGGTATTTGCCAGCATCGGCCTGTTTGGACTGGTGGCCTCGTTTCACGGCACCATCATCGGCTACTCGCGGCAGGTGTTTGCCCTGGCGCGCAGCGGCTACCTGCCCGGCTTTCTGGCCCGGCTCAATGGCCGCCAAACGCCCCACTGGGCCTTGGTAGCGGGGGCCGCCGTGGGCGTGGTGGCCCTGCTCACCGGCACCACCGACCAAGTCATCATCCTGTCGGTGCTTGGGGCGTTGGTGATGTACGTCATCAGCCTGCTCAGCCTGTTTGCCCTACGCCGCCGCGAGCCGGAATTGGTGCGGCCGTTCGCCGTGCCGGGCTACCCGGCCGTGCCGCTGGTGGCCCTGGCGCTGTGCTTGCTGAGCCTGGGCGCGCTGGTGTACTACAACTTGCTGCTAAGCGGTGTTTTCTTGGTGGGGCTGATGGGGTTGCTGGGCATTTATCTGGTAATTGCCAAAGGTCAAAAAGGTCGTCATGTCGAGCGCAGCCGAGACATCTCGCCCGCTTCGTTGAACGATTGAATTAGTACACCACGCGAGATGTCTCGGCTGCG
>NZ_DASVSI010000031.1:0-31690 GCF_036388155.1 Hymenobacter sp.
CGTCATGCTGAGCATTCCGCGCATCAAGCGGCGACGAAGCATCTCGCGTGTGGTAGTAATCCAATCGTAAGGCTGGGAAAAAACCGCGCCTGCTTGTAGTACGCCCACTCACGTGGGGTAGTAATTCAACCGTAAGAAAAGAACTAGTTAAAGCACGCGAGATGCTTCGTCGCCGCTTGATGCGCGGAATGCTCAGCATGACGTTCTTCATTCCTCATTCCTCATTAAGCCGCAGGCGTCACTTATCTCCCCCAATCTTGAACCGTAGGAAGCCCGCTGCAATGGAATAATGAGGCGACTTATCGCTGAAATACCCCAGCACATCGCGCGAACTCACGCCCGCTTCCCACACCGACGACACCAGCGTAATGCCCAGGGGCAGGTTGGTGCCGTAGCCGGCGCCGCCGCTCAGGCCGCTGCTGAGGCGCACCCAGTTCACGGGTTTGAAATCGACTCCCAGGCCCACAAACGGGGCCGTGAGGTTGCCGGCCACCTTGTTCAGCGGCAACGTCACGTCGAGGCCGGCTTCAAACAGGCTGCTGACCCGGACGCCCCCGCCCAGGCGCACTTTGCCGGGCAGGGCGGCCTTGCGCTCCCGAGCGGCCTCGTAGGTGAACAGGGACTGCCCGTTGGTGTCGAATTGCTTCGCGATTTCGTCAACAAAATTGTACGTATCCACCCCTTGCGAGGTCGTTTGCTGCAGGCGTTGGTCGTTGGCCGTCACCACGTTGCCCGTCCATTTCATGCTGCCGAGGTCGGTAACGGAAGCGCCCAGCCGGACGAGTTTGCCCACTTCGAGCGCCACGCCCAGGTCGAAGCCGTGGCCCTGCCCCACGGAATTGAACAGCCCCGAGTCGTTGATGCTGTTGAAATTGGGGTTGTTGGCCAAGGCACCGTAATTCACGTCGAACACCGGGGCCAGCGCCGAAAAGGCGTACAGGCTCCCGCCATCGGCCCGCACGTCGGCAATGCCCAGGCCCTGAATGTAGCGGTAGCCCGCGCCCACCGACACCTTCACGCCGGGCTTGTCCAGCACATTCACCCCGTAGGAAATATTGTACTCGCTGGTGGCCGCCAGCTGAATGGAAGTGCCGTCGAGCACCGTGGACACCAAAGGCGCGTTGGGGTTGGTGGGGGTGGGCTGGCCCGAGGTGTTGGGCGCGGGGTAGTACTGCTTCATCACCGCGGCGTTTTGCCCGTTCACAATGATGTCGGCGGCGTTGGGGTTCAGGCCCACGTGGGCAGCCATGCGCACGCGGTTGCTGAAAGCGAGGCCGCCGAGGCCGTTGGGCAGGGCAATGGCCAGCCCCAAGGAAGTAGCGTCAAGGTTGAGGTTGAGCACGTTGTCGCCCGACAAGGCGCTCACCAGCTCGCTGCGCTGGGCTTGGTTGAGGGGCTCGTCGAAATCATTCAACATGCGCTCAAACAAGGACTTGCTCAGCGTTTGGGAGGCCAGGCCGGCCCCAAACTCACCGACCGTGAAGGACACGGTGGGCTCGCCCGGCCGCCCCAGGTTGGCGGGGTTGATGCCCACGGCCTGGTAGCCCTGGGCGAACGTGTTGATGACGCCGCCCCGGCCAGTGGCCGAAAAGTTGCTCAAATCGTTTTGGGCGTGTACGGCAGCGGGCAAAGCCAAAAGCGCGGCCAGCGGCAAGGCGCGAAGAAGAGGTTTCATTACAGAAAAAAGGGTGGCGGGTTTAGCTTGCAGACGGATTGAGCCTCTTGACCGTCATGCAGAGCGCAGCGAAGCATCTTGCCCGCCACCGCTAAGTAGTTGAAGCACGCGAGATGCTTCGCTGCGCTCTGCACGACCGTTCTGAATCAAGCCGCAAGCTAACGCCTGCCAGTCAATATTTTGCCTCCCAAACGTCTCTCCGTCGCCGAATACGCCACCGGCATCCTGGGCGGCTCCCGCACGGTGCTGGGCCGCGCTATCACGCTGGTCGAAAGCACCCTGCCTGCCGACCAGGCCCTGGCCCAGCAGGTGCTGCAAGCCGTGCTGCCCCACACCGGGCGCAGCTTGCGGGTGGGCATCACGGGCGTGCCCGGCGTGGGCAAAAGCACGTTTATTGAAGCCCTGGGGCGGTATTTGGTTGAAAGCTTGGGCAAGAAGCTGGCCGTGCTGGCCGTAGACCCCAGCAGCCAGCGCGGCGGCGGCAGCATTCTGGGCGACAAAACCCGCATGCCGTGGCTATCGGCGCACCCGGCGGCCTTCATCCGGCCCTCGCCTTCGGCGGGCAGCCTGGGCGGCGTGGCCCGCGCTTCCCGCGAGGCCCTGCTGCTGTGCGAAGCGGCTGGCCACGACGTCATTTTTGTGGAAACCGTGGGCGTGGGCCAGTCCGAAACCGCCGTGCACGGCATGGTCGACTTTTTCCTGCTGCTGCTGCTGGCCGGCGCCGGCGACGAGCTGCAGGGCCTGAAACGCGGCATCATGGAAATGGCCGACGCCCTGTGCATCACCAAGGCCGACCAGGGCAACGAGCAGGCCGCCCGCCGGGCCCGCGTCGATTACCAGAGCGCCTTGCACCTGTTTCCGCCCGCGCCGTCTGGCCAAACGCAGCCGGTGCTGCTCACCTCGGCGGTGAGTGGCGCGGGGCTGCAGGAAGTGTGGGACGTCATCGAGCGCTACGCCGCCGCTACGCAGCAAAGCGGCTACTTCCCGCGCCGGCGGCAGGAGCAGCAACTCCAATGGCTGCACCAAAGCATCGCGCAGGCGCTGGAAAGCCGGTTTTATGCCAACGCCGACGTGCAGGCGCAATTGCCGGCCGTGCAAGCAGCCGTGGCGGCAGGCCAGCTCACGCCTTTTGCGGCGGCAGAGTCCCTGCTGAGCCTGGGCGGGACGGCTGCGGCACCGCGCTAGGCGGCCCACTGACTGGTGGGCTGGCGCGGCCCGCTCGCAGCCGGCAATGCCGGCTGCGAGCTGCTGGCTATGTGCCCCGGTGGCAGGCCATTTTATTCAACTAATTGACTGTCATATTTAAATTGAGGGTTTAGGCATTGCATGTGATTTATACTATATTCACTACATGACCGATTCTGATACCACCAATCTGCCGGGGACGCCTTTGCTACCAGCGGCCGCTCCCACGGCCGAAACCCGCTCCCAGGCCGATTTTGTGAATGCTTGGCAGACGGGGCTGCTGCCGCTGATGACCAAAACCCTGGCCGGCCTGGCCCTCGTGTTTTTTCTGGGAAGCTTCGTTCAGCTGTATTACCTGTATGGGCGCATCAACGAAGTGCCCGTGGCGGACTTGCAGCCCGCTTTTCATCGCCTCGATTCGTTGGGCACCGCGGGCTCGGCCCTCACCAGCCAAGACCTGATTGCGGCCAGCCGCTGGCAAACGCTGGCCACGCTGGAAAGCCTGGCGGTGGAGCGGCGCTAGGCCCCGCTACGGTGTAGCGGCACCGCACTCGGCCCAATTTCGAACCGGGTACAGGTTTCCCGCCCGGCTACGGCGCAGCGGCCGGGCCAACGCGCGTTTTTTGCTCCGGGTAATAATCAGCTGGTTGGGAACAGTAGCGCGCATTACGTATCAATTATAAAAGCTTAACAATAAACATATTAACTACTGAATCGTAAAAATTGCAGCTGTGCTATTGCGGCAAAATCCTTTCTCCGGCTGCGGCTATCACCTTTTTATTCTTTACGATTATGGCCACGATTATCAGTACCCAGTCTCCGTCTTTTGGAACGGCTACCTCGCCCGATGCGAACTACTCGCTGTCGGCTCAAACTGCGGGCGGCGTGCCCGTGGTGAAACGCATTTCGTGGGGAGCCATTTTTGCCGGCGCCTTATTGGCGCTGGTCATTCAGCTGGCCCTGAGCTTGCTGGGTTTGGGCGTGGGCCTGGGCACCATCGACCCCATGGAAGAACAGGACCCGTTGAGCGGAGTGGGCATTGGCGCCATCATTTGGTGGGTGGTGAGTTCGCTGATTTCGCTGTATTTGGGTGCCTCCGTGGCCAGCCGCCTGGCCGGCATCCCCCGCCCCACCGACGGCGTCCTGCACGGCCTGCTGACCTGGGCGGTGGTGACGCTGCTTACTTTTTACTTGCTGAGCACCGCCGTGGGCCGCATCATTGGCGGGGTGACGGGCGTGGCCGGACGGGCTCTATCGGGCGTGGGCCGGGGCGTGGCCGCCGCCGCCCCGGCTGCGGGCGACGCCATCAAGGACGAACTGCAGGAGCGCGGCCTGGACGTGAACGACCTGAAGCAGCAAGCGCGCCTGCTGCTGCGCCAAACCGGGAAGCCGGAGCTGAGCCCCGAAAACCTGGAGCGAGAAGCTCGCTCCGCCGGCCGCGAAGCCAAAGCCGAAGCCGGCCAGAGCGCGGCCAACCCCCAGGCCGCCGACGACAACTTCGACGACGTGATTGACCGCCTCACCAGCCGCGCCGAAAACATTGGCAACGCCGCCGACCGCGACGCGGCCGTGAACGTGGTGATGCAGCGCACCGGCAAAGGCCGCGCCGAGTCGGAGCAGATAGTCGACAACTGGATTAGCTCGGCCCAGCAAGCCCGCGCCCGCTTCGACACCGCCAAAGCCCAGGCCGCTGACAAAGCCCGCGTCGCCGGCGACCGAGCCGCCGAAGGCCTCTCCAAAACGGCCCTGCTGGCCGCACTGGCGCTGGGCTTGGGCGCGGCCATTTCAGCCTTTGGGGGCCGCCAGGGCGTGCCCCACAATGTGGCCGTGGCCGGCACCCCGGCAGCGGCGTAATGCCCCAACCACCAGTTGGAACAAACAAAAACGCCCGGTCTATGGCCGGGCGTTTTTGTTTGCATAAGCATACGAAACCAAAAGGCGCGGGCTTGGTCAGAGGCCCGCACTGGCCACCACGTTATCGGTGTGGCGGGTGGTGAGCTCGCGCACGGCAAGGCTCTTGCCCTGCTTTTGCTGCCGCACGTCCACGGTATAGCGGTAGCGGTCGGGGCCCACCTGCAGCACCACGGCATAACGGCCGGCGGGCAGCTTGTCAAACTTCATCAGGGTGCCATAGGCGGGCTCGCGGTGGGTTTCGTTGAGTATCCAGCTGCCGTTGTTGAGCTGCACCACCCGCAGTTGAGCCGCTTGCTGAGTGGGGTTGTTGATGCGAATGCGCAGGCTCAGGTCGTTGGCCTGGGTTACGCGCACAGGTTCAGCTGGCGGCGTTTGGGCCGAGGCACTGAAGGCGGTGCCTACCAGCGCCACAAGGCCCAGGCCGGTGGTTTTGAAAGCCGCTGCAAAGCGGTTGGCAGTACCTGATTGAGACTCGGCATGGGGCGTGGAGGGACGGAACAAGGTTTTCATGATTGCAGAAAAAAAGGGGTTGGATAATGAAAAATGCTTCCTGGTGAATGGTGAAAACGGCTGAATTGTCCGGTTTTGAATCAACCACTACCAAGTGTATAAGCACTGTTTCCAACGCCATGCCATTTTTTTAATTAACTGCAAATCAATCAGTTGAATTACAACCCCAATGCTTCGACTCCTAAAAAATTGTCCGTTGGCGTACAGGTGTCCATTTCTGACCGTTTGCACCAACGTTGTGGTGGCGGTGTCATTTAGGCACCTCTGCGCGCCTGGTCCGGAAAGTCCAAAGCCAGTTGGCCCCGACCGGTGGTGCGAGGGATACGCACCACCGGTCGGGGCCGGGGCGGCAAGCTGCCATGGTGGCTGCGCTTGCCGATGACGCCAGGGCAGGCAGCCCAAACGCGCACTCCCGCTAACGTGCCCGAAACTCCTGACCCGCCAAAACGTAACCGCCGGGCAAAGAAATGCGCCCGCTGTTGGTACTAAACGTGGGCTTCACGCGCACGGCGATGCGCTCGCGGTTGGCCAAGCCGGAGGCCAGGGTGAGCATGGCGGCCTCCGACCGCTCGGCTTCGGTGGAGCGGAGCGTGGTTTCAATGGTGAGCGGAATGGCGGAGGTGCCGCCGTTGGCGCGTACCTCCAAACGGTTGGCGATGCGGCCAGCCGCAATCTGCTTGCCGTCGAGCAGGGCGATGTACTCCATCTCGTTCAGGGTGGCGTCCTCGTCGTTTGGGTTGCGCACCTCCAGTTTGACGCGCAGAAGCAAGGGCAGCTTGCCCGTGGCATAGGCGGCGCCGATGACGGCCTGCTGCGGCGCGGTGAGGTCAGAAGACTGGCGCACCTGGGATACGTCGATGCCGGCCAGGGAAGCCTGGTCTACCGCCGCCAAGCGAATTTCAAAGCCTTGGAGCGGGCGTGCGCGCTGCACTTGCTCGCTTACTCCGCAGCTGCCCACCACCAGGCCAAACAACAAACAGGCACTGGCCCGCAAAAAACGGCCGCGACCTATGGAATTGGTATAAAAGAAGTGATTCATGCAATAATAGGGAAACAAAACACAAAGTAACTCCCTCATACTACTGCTGCCCAAAAGAGTTGTTCGCCACGCCCAGGCAATGCCCCATACGAGCAGGCGCAAAGCCGATTCGCCGCCGGCCGCGGGCTGATACCTTAAAAACGGCAGGACGATTTTTCGCGGATAAGCACTTGTCTGCCTGTTGTTTGCTAACGGGCGCGCACCCAGCCGTTGGGCTTTTGGCTTATTCTTTTTTAGCCGCCTTCACGGCTTCCTTCAGGTCCTTCACCGTACCGCTGCTGTTGAAATTCATGGTGGCGTCTTTAGCATCCGCACCGCCCGCGGCCACGGTGGCCGTGCCGGTGAGCTTGTAATCGGTTTTTTCGGCTTTGAACAAGGACTTGAACAGCACCTTGGGCATGGCCTTGGGCTCGAATTTCACGCGGATGGGCATGATTTCAGTGCCCTTCTTCTTGAAGGTCACGTCCTTGGTTTCCTGGCCTTTCACGTCGAGGTCGTCTTCTACCTGAAAGCGGTAGTTCACCTGTTTGAGGGTGAAGGGGATGGACTCGTAGTTGATGACGCGCAGCTTCACCGTGGCTTCGCCCTTTTTCAAGCCCAGTTTGGTTACGTCCACGTCGGCCACCTCAATTTTGGGCAGCTTCGGGATGTAGACGCGCTTACTTACCTCCACGGGTATTTCCTTGGGGCCCACGGCCGGCAGGTCGGCGTAGAGCACGGTGCGCATTTTCACGGTCACGCAGTCTTGCTGGGCCGTTTTGGCCTTGCGCTTGAGGTTGGCCAGGTTGAGCGTGAGGGGCAGTTGAAGGCGGTTGTTGGCGTTTTTTTTCACCACCAGGGGCTGGTCTTTGCGGCCTTGGGCCAGGCGGGCGCCGTCCACGAAGGTTTCGTAGCGCAGGCTGTCAATCTTCAGGGTCACGGGCGCGTTGTTGGTCATCTGGACCACCATCTGGCCCTGAATTTTTTCGCGCGTGATGTTGCTGATGTTCAAGCTAGCCTGGCCCATGGTGGGCAGCAGGTCCTTGCCTTTGTTGGTAGTAAAATACAGCACGCCGCCGCCCACCAGCAGCAAAGCGAGGAGTATCAGCAGGCCCGTGCGCACGGGGTGCCCTTTGCCAGAAGAAGAAGCCATCGGTTCGGTAGAGCTAAGAAAAAAAGCCTAAGCTCAACCATTCATACAGTTGAGCTTCAATAATTCATCCTTATCACTACGTCAAATTGAAATGCTCTTGTTATGGCCGAGCTCGGGCCAGAAGCCGGAAATAGCAGGCCTTGTGCACGGCGTAGTTGCGCAAAACCCGCACCTTAGCCGCGCGAAAAGCGCAGCTTAAAAATCTTTGCCTTTAGGCTGCAAGGCGCCGCCGCTTCGTCCGTCATTCCATCAAGAATCAGCCACTTTTCCGCCTTTGCCTCGCCTCATGTTTACCGCCCTCCACTCCGATTCCATTACCCTGCACCTCATCAACGAGGACAACTTGCCGGAGATATTCGCCCAGTTTCAGGGATTCCCCGACTCGAAAGAGATGCTGGACGAGCTGTTTCGCAGCTACCTGCCGCGCTACGAGCAAGGGCGCCGCACCAATTTCGGCTTTTACTCCTTCCTGGGCGACGAGCTGGCCGGCATGACCCTGCTTACGGTGGACAGTTGGGAGGAAAGCGCGGCCTCCACCGGGGCCGACGTTTTCCGGCACATGCGCGGGCGGGGCGTCACGCCGCGCAGCAAGCCACACCTTTTTTACCTGGCCTTCGAGCTGCTGGGCCTGAACCGCGTGGCCACCGGCCACCGGGTGTCCAACGTGGCGTCGCAACGCTCCATCGCCAAGACGCCGGGCTTTGAGTTCGAAGGCATCATGCGCGAGTCGGGCGTGAACGAGCAGGGCGAGTTCGAAGACGAGCTGCTGTACGCCATTCTGCGGCGCGACTGGCTGACGCTCTACGACAAGTCGCGGGTGACGGTGCTGCACTAGCCCGAGGCAGTGGGCAACGCCGGCCGTGCTTGCCCTACGCGCGGCGGGGCCGCAGGGCTAGGTAGTCGAGGTAGTACAACACCTTCACCGACACGTTGTTGTTGTGCGGCGTGTTGAGCGTGTTGCTCAAGTTATCGAAGTAGAGCGGCGTGGCGGCATTGGCTTCCAAGAAGGTCGAGCTAGCGTTTTTCCAGACGATGCTGACCTGCGAGCCGGGCGCAAACCACCACGAGTACACGGCGTCCACGTTGAAGGCGTTGAAGGTGTTGTCGCGGTTGCGCTGGTAGCCGGGCTCCGGGGTTTCCACGCCGTCGGGGCGCAGGCGCGTGAAGTCGCGGTAGTGCACGTTGCTCACGTAGTGCCGCAGCCGCACGTCCAGCGACATGCGGTTGGTGAAGGTGAAGGTGGTCGTGGCGGTGTTGGTGACGGTGGTCACGTTGCGGCGCCCCATGAGCACGTCGTTGCCGAAGACGCGCAGCAGCGCGGCATCCTCCGCAATACGGCCGTTGAGGCCGCCCGCGTAGCCAATTTGGTTGTAGCGCCACTCCCCGCCCACCGAGTACACGAAGCTGAGCTGGTTGCTGGCCCGGTAGCGCGGCGAGAGCGTGAGGGCCACGGTGTAACGGTCGGTGCGGTTGCCGTCGGGCGCATAGAAGCGGGCGCCGTAGTTGATGTCGTAGGCGGCTTTCTTGCGGTAGTCGGACGACAAAAACCCGTTCAGGGCAAAATTGGCGGGCTTGATGAGGTAGTACTCGCCCAGCGGGACGCGGCGCGGGTCGAAGTAGTCGCGGGAGAGCGGGCTGGCGTCGAAGTTGATGCCCGTGCTCAGGAAGTTTTTGGTGAACGTGGTGTTGCCGCTGGCGTAAAACGTGACGTGTTGGAAGCGGCTGGGCTGCTCCAGCAGCACGTAGCTCACGCTGGCGCGGGTGCGCAGGTTGTTCACCTTCCAAAACGGCTTGTAAATGTTGTAGTTGGCGTGCAGCGACTGCGAGACGTTGTTGTTGCTGAACAGCAGGCCCAGGTCGTTGGGGTTGTAGGAGTGCGACTCGATGCCGTGGTCGGCGCCCCAGGTGAAGTTGCCGCTGATTTTGTTGAAGCTCAGCAAATACTTGTACCCGTCACGGTCCGAAACTTCCTGCTCGTTGCCGAAGGCGGTGCCGCGGCGGTTGGAGTACACCAAGCTGCCATTCAGGGCGTAAGAGTTCTTCTGGTTGGCGAAGCGAAACAGGCCGCCGGTCACGTTGGCGTCGTAAGTGGTGCCAGCGCGCGTCACGTTGGTGTTGACGAGCGAGACGTAGGAGTTGTTTTTCAGGCTCTGGTCGAGCACCACGATGCTGTAGTTGGCAAACGGCTGCGTGAGCACGTTGCGCCGGGCCCCGGAGGCGCTGTCTTGCACCGTGGCAAACACGTCGTTGCTCACGGCATTGAACACGCCGATGCCCAGGCCGCTTTTCGTGCGCCCCGATACTTTGGTGGCGTTCAGCAGGCGCGTGATGCCGGGGTTCTGCACCACAAATTCGCCGCTTTGCCGCTGCCCGTCGGGGCCGCGCGTGCCCCGGCGCAGCTGCCCGCCCACCGCGCCGAAGCCGATGGGCTGCGCCCCCACCCGGCGCGAATAGAACAAGTTGCCCTTGTTGAACAGCTCCGTGCCCTCGGTGAAAAACTGGCGGTTTTCGGCAAACTGCACTTCAAAGGGCGTCAAGTTGAGCACTTGGTTGTCGCTTATCACCTGGCCGAAGTCGGGCACCAGGGTCGCGTCTAGCGTAAAGCTTTCGTTGATGCCCCACTTCACGTCGGCCCCGCCGTTGAAGCTGGTGCTCGCATTCTGTTTGCCCTGCTCCCGATAGGGAAAGTGGTTGGCGTAGGCGCTCACGTAGGGCGTGAGCGAGAGGCGCAGCGGCGGCTTGAGGTCCTTCAGGCCGGAGAGCTCGCCCCATTGGTTCACAAAGCCCGACACCTGCGGCTTCACCTCGTTCCAGAAAAACTTTTGCCGGGTGGCCCGGCGTTGGCGGCCAAAGTTCAGCCCCCACACCTGGTTGGCGGCTTTACTGAAGCGAATGGCGGAATAGGGAATGCGCATTTCGGCCACCCAGTCGGTGCCGCGCAGCACGGTGCGCGAGTCCCACACGGCGTTCCAGTTGCCGTCCTCGCCGGTGGCCGGCGAGTTGCGCAAGTCCACCTGCACCCCGCCCGACGTCACAATGAATTCGTAGGCGTTCAGGTGGTCGTTGTAGGTGTCAAAAAACACCCCAAACCAGTCGGAGTTGCCGATGTGGTCGCGGGCACTGAGCTCGCGCAGAATGGAGTCCGGGGCCACGTCGTGCATCACGGCCCCCACGTAAATGGCCGCGTCGTCGTAGAGCACGCGCACTTCGGTGGGGTGCTTTTCGGGGCGCCCCGGCGTGGGCTCGTACTCGTAGAACTGCGAGGCCAGGGGTGCCGTTTGCCACACGGCTTCGTCCAGTTCCCCGTCGAGCTTAACCGGGGTGCTGATGCGCACTGCTTGCAGTTGGCGTTTGGGGGCGAGCTTGGCCGCATCGGCGGGCGCTGCCACGGGCGTTTGTTGCCCCCGGGCCACCCCACCCATTATTACCAACCAACACAGCAGTAGAATACATCGCATAAATAACACCCAGATATTGTTGACTCCGCCGGGCAGGCCAACAGATGCACGCAAAGGTCCGACGGTTGCGTCGGGCAATCAAATGCGCTTGATAAAATCAGCTGGTTTAAAAGCAAGAACGGCCGGCCTCCTCGCGGAAGCCGGCCGTTCACTTCATCCCGGTACTCTTTTGCAGTTAGTCATCCAGAGAAATGTTCATGTTCAGGGATTGCCCCGAGGTGGTGTGGCCCATCAGCTTGCGGTACTTGGCCGCCAACTCATCCGATTGAACTTTACCGTTCACCTTCAGGCCCGAGTCGTTGAGCTGGATTTGAAAGTTGCGGTCGTTGGCACCCATCAGGCCGTCTTTGCGCAGCTCATCGCGCAGGGCCCGCGTGTCGATGCTGGGCTTGGGGGCACGTGGCGGCGCGGGCGGCGCAGGGGCGTCAAAGCTCCGGGGTGCGGGCGGCGCGGGAGCGTCAAACCCCCTGGGGGCCGGCGGCGCCGATGGGGCACGCGGGGGCTTAGGCGGCCGGGGCATGTCGCTCTCGTTGCCGTCGAAATACAGGTTGGAATTGGAGGTACTGTTGCGGTTTATCGTCCACGAACCCGTGGCGCTCATTTTGCGGTCCATGGTGCTTTCGTACAGCTTCAGGTACTTCTGATGAACCGCCGCCGGCTGGGTTTTGCCGTCTACCACCAGGCTGGTGGCGCTTAGCTTAATCTGGTAGTTGCTCCTGTCTTTCAACAGGCCGTCTTTCACCAATTCATTCATGATGGCTTCGGTCTGCTTGCGGTCCCGCTCGGCGCGTTCGCGGTCGCGCTCAGCCCGCTCCCGGTCACGCTCAGCCCGCTCCCGGTCACGCTCGACCTGGGAACGGTCGCGCTCAGGTTGGGCGCGGTCCAGGCCGACTTGGCGCCGGTCGCGGTCCAGTTGGGTCCGGTCTTGCTCCAGTTCCCGCAGTTCCCGCTGCGACTCGCGGATGCGCTCCTGTATTTCCTCGCGGCGGGCTTGGACTTCGTTTATCCGCTCGCGGTTAACCTCTACAACTTGGTCGTCTAGTTCATCGACAATAAGCCTGTTAGGCTCTGCGCCGTTCAGGCGCAGTCTCGACGACGACGAGGCGTTGTCCAGCTTCTTGAGTTGCGCTTGCACTTCCTTCAGGCGCTGGTTGAGGCGCTTGCGCTGGTCGGGGCTCAGGTTTTTCACGGAGCTGGCTTCGCGCAAAGCGCGCTCTGCGGTGCGCAGGGCCTCACGCTGCGAGCGAACGGAGGTGGTGGGGTCCGGGAAGATTGCGCCGGGCCCGTCGGCACGTTGGTAGATAGTCCCAGGGCTCAATTTGTAGAGCGGGGTCAATCGGTTCAATTTAGTAGTACCCTGGCCGAACTGCCGGTTGAGCCGCTCAAAGTCATGGTTGCGAAACTCGAATTTGTAGGGCGTCAACCGTTGAAAACCCCGCTCGAACGTCACGGCATTGTCCTTGTCGCTTCGGTAAACAAAGCCCTGAACATCGGCCCCGTTATGAGGCAGCACCCGGATGATTTCCACTTGCTGGTCGTTGCCCTTCTTGTCCTTGATTTTGCGCTTCTCTTCTTCCGTTTCCACGCGCTGGCCATTCACCACTAGGTCCGTCAAGCGACCTTTTTTGTCTTTGGTGATGACCACAGTGCCCGGGTTGCCGCGGAACTCATCGGCCCGGCGGCCGTCAATGATAACGCGGCTGCTCCGCGGCCGGCTCACGCGGGCCCGATTCTTCCGACCGCGCACAATGATGGTGTCGGCGGCACCAGTGGCTTCGGCTTCCGCAGTGGCGGCGTCCAGTGCTCCAAGAGCCGGCTCCTCCCCCAATGCTGCCACTGCCTCCGGAGCCAACACAGGCGCCTGAGCATCAACTCCAAGGACCGCAGCAAGCGCCGCAGCGTCCGTCGGTGTGCCGGCCTTCCGTTTGCTGGTATCGGTCACGGCGAGCTCCTGGCTGGCGCTCCCCTCGCCCTGCCAGGCAAAAGCCGCCGTTTTGTCGGTTGTGCTGGGCTGAGCCAGCGGGCCAGCCCAAGACACGCTACCGCCCAACAGCCCCAGCCCCCCCAGTACCAGCGCCCCAGCCATCAGGCCTTCGGCCAGCGTGGGAGCCGCCGGACGGCGCTGCACCAACCGGCGGACCCGGTCCAGCAACGCCCCGCGGCTACCAATTGCAGCCAGAGCCAGGCGTGGAGCGGCCGACACCACCGCGCTCTGGCTCCATTCGGCCAGGGCCGTAAGGGCGCGGGCCAGGCGCAGCGCATCGCCGCCCACTAACGCCGTGGCGGCGTCGTCGCAGCAGTTTTCGCGCTCGGTGCGTACGCAGTTGGCCACAAACCACACGGCGGGATGATAAAAAAACAGGGCTTCGGCCACCGTCTGCAACAGATTAACGAGGTAGTCGCGGCGCAGCACGTGGGCCAGCTCGTGGGCCAAAATGGCCTCCAAGTAAGCCGGCGGCAGCCCAGCCACCGCGCCCAGTGGCAGCAGAATCACCGGTCGCACGTGGCCCACCACCAGCGGCACCTGCACCAGAGCCGACTCCAGCAGCGCCACCGGCCGCCGCACGCCGCTGCGCGCCGCCAGGGCCGCAAAGCGGGCTTGCCACGCCTCGCCCAATGGCCGTACGCGGTAGCGCCGCAGCCGCTGCACATACAGCAGGCCGCCCAGCAGCCGCAGGCTCATGGCCAGTAGGCCCAGCAGCCACGCCACCACCAGCAGCGGCAAGTGCTTGTCGAAATAGCGCAGGCTCGTGGCCAGCCAGTTGGGCGCAGCGGGCTGGAAGGTAGCAGCGCTTGGGCTGCTGGCCACGTCCGTGTCGGTTTGCAATGGCGTTTTGGCGTAGGCTAGCACTGCTGGCGCGGCGGCCGTGCCCTCGGCTTCGCTGGCCGGGGTGCTATCAAGCTGCCAAGTCGGGGCCGTCTGCACGGACTTCGTGGCTTCCGAACGCAACGGAGCGGGGGCCTCTCTCCTGCCGGCGGTGAAATAGATGCCGAAGGTGATGCCGGCCAGCGCTACCACCATGCCCAGCGCACCCGCCGAGGCCACATAGCGCACTTCGGCCCGCTGCCGACGCAGCAGCAGCAACGCCCCCGCCAGCACGGCGGCCACCAGCGCGCCCTGCCACAGCGAATGCAGCAGCGTCCAACCCAAAGCCCGCGTCAGCGCAGGCGAAAACAAATTCTCAAGCGCGGTCATCGTCGTCGGGATTAGCGGTGGAGTTTTGAATTTCAATGTCGTTGAGCAAGCGGCGGATTTGGGCCAGCTCGTCGGCCGAGGTTTGGCGGCTACCCAGGGCCTGCATCACCAGCTTCATGGCCGAACCGCCGAAGGTGGCGTCCACGAACTTGTCGAGGAGCAGGCCTTGGGTCTCCTGTTCGCGCACAGCGGCTCGGTACACGTGGCTGCGGTCGGCATCGTCGCGCCGCACCAAGCCTTTCTCCAGCATAAGCTGCAAAATCTTGAGCGTGGTGGTGTAGCCAACTT
The DNA here is from genome assembly GCF_036388155.1 of Hymenobacter sp. Classification (NCBI taxonomy): domain Bacteria; kingdom Pseudomonadati; phylum Bacteroidota; class Cytophagia; order Cytophagales; family Hymenobacteraceae; genus Hymenobacter; species Hymenobacter sp. Next base: position 14,398 of record NZ_DASVSI010000031.1, read on the forward strand.
CCGTTTGGCGGCGCTGGCTGAGGTGGTCGTTGATGGCCCGCACCGTGGCGGGCCCGTGCTGCCAGAGCACATGCAGGATTTCCAATTCGGAATCCGTAGGTTTGGGGGGCGGTGCTTTGCTCATGTTGAAAGATACGAAGCAGCTACGAATTATTTCGTAGTACGACCCAAAGGTGTTACGAATCACTTCGTAGTTGCAAGCGCTTACTACGAAACAATTCGTATATCTCACTAATATTCTGATTTGCAGTGAATTATTTTTGCTTGAATAATTCAATATGCTCGAACCTGCGTCTGCCCCGAGCTTTAGTGACCCACTCGACGACTTTCGCCGAGCGTACTTCGGGCCTTACGACCACTACCTGGGCTGGCACGACGGCTACGACGCCGACTTCGGCGTCCTCGACCGCCTGACGCGTCCGCATCGCCTCGAAGCAGAAGCCGAGCTGTGCGAAGCCCTACGCACCCAGCGTGCCGACCCGCGGGCGGTGCTGGGGCTGGAGCACCTGCGCAGCCGGGCTGGCTTGCCCGTGCTCCACGATAGCCTGCTGCGTTTCGGCATCTACGCCCTGGGTGCCATTGCCAGCATCGACCCAACGGCCCTCGATGCCGACCGTGTGTTGGCCCATTTGTCCAACCGCAAGCTTACCGAGGAACAACTCTATAGTTTGGCCATTGGCCTGGGAACCTACTTTACTCCTAGCCAACTGGGCCCAAGGGTACCGGCGCAGTTGCTAGAATTGATGGCCGACCGCCGCTATTTAGTGCGCAATCACGCCTTGGGCGCCCTTCGCAAGCTCTACAGATTGCCGGACCCCAAGGCTGGCAACGGCACCATCATCACCCGGGCTGACATCCGCAGCGATGAAATTTTTGGATTAATCAGCACCGACGGGCGAACAGATGATTTTCGCCGGGCCCAAGACATGCTTCGAGCTCAAATTGAGGCCTTCGATACCGGTAGCTAAGCTTGTTTATCAGCCTCCTTGCGCCGCCGGGCTAGCGTGACGCGCGCGCGCTGGCAAATGCCGCCCAGCGGCGGGTTGAACTTGCTGACACTGATTTTCACCTTGCGCACGTGTGGCAATTCCGCCATGATGCGGTCGAGCACGCGGTGGGCCACGTGTTCCAGCAGGCGCGCCGGCGCCCGCATTTCCTCCGCCACCAGCCGGTACAGGATTTCGTAGTTCACCGTTTGGTGCAGTTTGTCCGACTCCCCCGCGGCCAGCAGATTGGTGGTGATGTACAGGTCAACGCCGTACTTATTCCCAATCTTTTGCTCTTCGTCGTAGTATCCGTGGAAGGCAAAAAACTCCAATCCTTCAAGTGCAATCTGGCCCATTCGTGCGGTGGTGTGGTGGTGGAGTTGCGGAATAGCAACTGCATCCCGCGGCAAAGGTCGCTGGATAAAAAAGAAAGCCCGTCCAATAGAACGGGCTTCGAGGTAAACTGGACGTCACGCGAATGTCAACTACCTGAGCAGATTGCTCCGCGCAGCTTGTCCGCAGGCTAGATTTCGTCGAAGAAGGATTTTTCTGCCACGGCCGCTTCGGCGGGCGCAGCGGCTGCGGCCATGCCGGGGTGCGTCATGGGCGAAGGCTGAGTGATTTCGGGGCGGTCGGGGCCAATGGGGCGAATTTCTGGCTCGGTGGGGTCCACGCGGGGTGCGCCGGGATGAGGCACCTCGGAGGGCTCGGCTGGGTCAACGTGCGGCGCGGGCGAAATGCCGGGGTTCTCGGCGGGGCCGCCGGGCCGCTCAATGTCGGGGCTGGGCGTGGTGTACGGGTCAGGCTGCTGGCCGGGCTTGGGGTTATAGCCGGTGGTTTCGGCGGCGCGCTCCAACTGCTCTTCGGAGCGGCTGCGGGCACCCGGCGCGAAAGAAGCGGGGGTGGCGGCGGCCACGGCAGCGGCGGACGAAACGGCGGGGGCAGAGGTGACTTGCATGGCGGGAGCGGGCTCAGGGATGGGTTCGGCGGCCGGTTCTTTCGGGCGCTCTACCTGTACGCGGGCCGCCCTCGAAAGGATGGCCGCCGTGCCGCCTTTGGGCCGGTTGCGTGCTTTTTCCACTTTATCAAGGGCATCCGAAGCCAAATGGTGCAGGTCGCGCACCAGGCCGTCGAGCTGCTGCTCCAGGCGCTGGCACTCCTGACCCAGGCCCGTTACTTCGCGCTGCATGTCGGCCACGGTCTTCTCGGCTTGCTGATAGGCCTCGTCTACCACGGTGCGGGCGCGCTGGCGGGCATCGCCCAAGATGCGCTCGGCTTGCAATTGGGCTTCGCGCACGCGCAGGCCGGCGTCGCGCTGGGCTTGCTCGGTGATGCTGTTGCCGGTGTCCTCGGCGGTTTTCAGGGTGCGGTAGAGGCTGCTTTCCACTTCGCGCATCTTCTGCACGTCCTGCTGGGCGTGTTCCAGCTTGAGGCGCAGCTCCCGGTTTTCGTCGCCCAGCCGCTCCCACTGTTGCGAAATGGTGTTCAGAAACGCTTGTACTTCTTCTCTGTCGACGCCGCGAAAAGATTTTTCAAACGTTTTCTGGCGGATATCGAGGGCAGTGATTTTCATTTTTGGTTGTCAGTTGTCAGTTGCTCGTTGTTAGCCGTCAGTTGCTCGCCGTCAGAACGTCCTAACAACTGACAACGAGCAACTGACAACTAAACGCCTACCTGCCATACGGCAAGGCTGCGGTCGTCGCTACACGAAACTAGCCGGTTTTCGGTGCCCGGCCAAACCAGCCGGTTCACCGAAGTGCCGTGCCCCGCCGACCGGGCACGGTCGAGCACGCGCAACAGCGTCATGGTGGCGGCATCCCACAACTTAATGCTTTTATCGAGGCTACACGAGGCCAAATAGCGGCCATCGGAGCTAAAGGCCAACTGGTTGATGGTGTACATGTGCGCCGGCACGGTGCCGGCCAGCGCATAGCCCGCGGCCACGTCCCAGGTACGGATTTGCGCATCGCGACCCGCAGTCAACAGCTGAGCACCATCGAGCGAGTAGGTCACTGAAAACACAGAATTGGTGCTCTCTCCGAGCATAAAGCGCGTTTCCAATGAATCCAAATCCAGAATTCTGGTCAGCATATCCGAACTGCCCACCGCCAATTCGCCGCGGCCTTCGTGCAAGGCCAGTGTGCGCAGGCTTTTGGTGGCCAGGCGCAGGAGTTTTTCGAGTCGGAAGTCGGGCACGGTCAGCACGGCCAGCGTGCCGTCGCCCAAGCCCACGTACAGCCGCTGCCTGCTTGCCGAAAACACCATTTCGAAGATGGCCACCGGCGGCAAAGCTGTGGCGTGGGCCAGCGTCCGTTGCGCCAAGTCGATGGCCTGAATGCCTTGAAAATTGTGCCCCAGCACCAGCAAATTCAACTCCGGCAGGTGGCGCAGGGCATACACGGAGTTTTGGACGCGGGCCAGCAGCTCGCCGTCGCGGCCGGGCTCGGCGGCGTCCCAGCCCACCACCATGCCGTCGGCGCTGCCCGAATAAATCGTGGACCCGGTGCCGCCCGTGAGGGCATACACCGCGTCGCGGTGGCCGGCCAGGGTAGCTATTTTGGTAACGGGTGGGCGGAAAATTTCGGACATACGGGCGGCGCAAAGGTAGCTTCGCGCTCAATGGTTAGTGATTAGCGGTTAGTGGTAAATGGTGGATAGGTAGTGGTCGATGGTAAATGATTCGAAGCGGCCCTGTGGGACACCTGCTGCCGGAAACCCACCTTACACCCCACGCAAGCTCGGCTCAGAACTCATTAAGCACTCACCATTAACCGTTAACCATTAAAGAAGTGCCGCTCCATTCTCTTCAGCGCCTCTCCCCTACCGCCGTGCTTGGGCTCTGGCACCTCACCGAGACGCCCGCCGAGCTCTGGCCCGCCCTGCCCCAGCCCGAGGCCTACCGCGCGCTGCTGCCCGCCACGGCCGATGCCGCTCGCCAGGCCCAATGGCTGGCCGGCCGGGTGCTGATTCATGTCTTGGCTGAGGATGCGTCCTATGCGCCTCACAGTTTGGTGGTGCAGAACGAATCCTCGGGGCGGCCGTGGCTGGCCGGCGCGGCCGAAGGCGTGACGGTTTCGCTGTCGCACTCCGGGGCGTGGGTGGCGGCGGTGCTGGCCCACGGCGGCCGGGCGGGCGTCGACGTAGAGATGATTCGCGACAAGGCACAACGCCTGGCCAGTAAATTCCTGGCTCCCGATGAATGGGCCCACGCTCAGGCCGTGACGCTCGCGGCGCCGGCCGGTTCCAGCGCCCATTATACCCTGCTGTGGAGCGCGAAGGAAGCCCTGTATAAGCTGGCGGCTCAGCGCGGCATCATTTTCAAGCAGCAGCTTTTACTGCACTCCTTTGCCCCGCACGAATCCGGCGAAATCCCCGCTACGTTGGTTTTGAGCGGCGTGCAGACGCGGCATTGCATTTGCTATTCTCGGCCGGCACCCGGCTACGTTCTCACTTATTGCCACGAACCCGCCGCTCAACTTTAGGCGCCCTATCCAACTTTGTCTTACCTTCCCGACATGTCCTTTCGCCGAATTTCTATCCTTACTGCTGTTGCCTTATTGGCCGTGACGCTCGCCGTGGGCGTGGCCCGTGCCCAAGCTGGCGGCACCGTGGCCGACTTCACCCTCAAAACCGCCGCCAACACCGAAGTATCGCTAAAAAGCTACGCCAACAACAAAGCCGTCGTGGTGGTATTCCTCAACCCGTCGTGCGCGTTTTCGCGCCTCTACCAGGAGCGGCTGGCCTCGCTCAGCAACACGTACCGGGCCAAGGGCGTGGAGTTCCTCTTCATCAACGTGCCCATCAACCTCGACGCCCCCGGCACCGCCGCACCGGGCGAAGTGGAATTGCCCACCTTCACCGAGACCGGCCAGCAAGTGAGCAACCTGCTCGGCGTGAGCAAAACCGCCGAAGCCGTGGTGCTGGTGCCGACGGCCGGGGGCTTCGCCATCCGCTACCGCGGCGCCATCGACGACAACCCCCAGGTGCCCGGCAACGTGCAGCAGCCCTACTTGAGGCAGGTGCTCGACAACACGCTGGCGGGCCGCCCGGCCGGCGTGGCCGACAAACGCGCCGCCGGCTGTTTGATTAAGCGGTAGAACAAGTACCCCGAATTTCCAATTCGGCCCGTCAGAACGTCATCGTTCACGCGGGCCGAATTGGAAATTCGGGGTACTTGTTCTGCTACTCCAGAATGCTCAGCAGCACGGCGACTTCGGTTGCTTTCACGGGCTCCTGCAGCTTTTCGAAGCTCATTTGCAGGTTGCGCAGGGCGCGGCGCACGATGTCGATGTGCGAGCAGGGCTCGAAGAAAATGGGGTTCGAAGTGATGTTGAGCTGGCTCACGTAGTGCTCGATGTCGGTGCGCGAGAGCACGAGGCCGCGGTTGTAGCAGTTGATGTAGAACGGCTCGGCGCCCGGCAGCTCGGGGCGGAAGGTGAGCACGAACAAGTTGGGCAAATTCACCCCAAACACCGGCAAATTGAGGCGCTGGGCCACCAGCAGGTAAATTACGCAGAGCGTGAGGGGGTTGCCACGCTTGGTCTCAATCACGCGCTGCAGCATGGAGTTGGCCGGCGAGTGGAAGTGCTGGGTGTTGGCCGCAAACTTGTGCACCCGGAACATGATGTAGTTCAGGGTTTGCACTTGGTCGGCGGGGTGCATTTCGGGCCGCAGGGCCGTCCAGGCCTCGAAGCGCAGCTGCTCGATGGCCCGGTTCAGGGCCTGGAAGTCGGCGTCGGGATACTGGTAGGTGTTGAGCAGCCACATGCCCTCCAGTAGGTCGGTGCCGCCGGCTTCGCGCCACACTTTCAAGCGCTGCTGCAAGCCCTCAAACTGCAGGTGGTGAATCAAATCCTCGAGCCGCTGTTGCTGCTGGCTGTCGAGCGTCTCCTCCCACGACTCTTCCAGGAAAGGAATGATGCTTTCGCCCAGGTTTTGAATTTTGTCCTGAATCTCGGGCGCAACTTCGGGGTCGTCGAGGAGCGAGATGAGGGCTTTGATTTCTTTGTTGGTCATGGAATGCGAAACGGCCACCGGTGGGGTTGCAGGGTCAAAATTAACACGCGACAGGGCCTTTTGAGTTTCTGTAGCGCAGTAGTAGCGCGGACTTTGTAGTCCGCGTCCCCGCACCGTGTGGGTGTCGTTCGGGTATCTGCCGGGACGCGGACTACTAAAGTCCGCGCTACTGCCTACCGAAACAAGTTCGTTTTGGCCAGCTCCAGCAGCTCGCTGCCCCGGCCGTTCATCAGGGCTTTCGCCGCATACAGGCCAAAGCCGGCCGCTTGGCTGGGGGCCACGCTCGGCGGCATGCTCAGCTCCTGGCGCTTCACCACGGCATCGACCAGCGCCGGGCCGTCGTGGGCCAGCGCCTCGCGCAACACGCTTTCGAGGTCGCCGGGGTCCTGCACTCGGAAACCACGCAGTCCCGCGGCCTGGGCCACGGCTCCAAAATCGGGGTTGTCGAGCTCGGTGCCGTATTCCAGCAGGCCCGCGGCTTTCATCTCCAATTCCACAAAGCCCAGGGCCGAATTGTTGAACACGATAATTTTAACCGGCACTTTGTGCTGCCGAATGGTGAGTAGCTCACTCAGCAGCATGGCCACGCCGCCGTCGCCGCACAGGGCCACCACTTGCCGGCCGGGCTGGGCCAGGGCCGCTCCGTAGGCCTGCGACACGGCGTTGGCCATGCTGCCGTGCACGAAAGAGCCGATGAGCCGCCGCTTGCCGTTCATGGTGAGGTAGCGGGCGGCCCAAATGGTGGGCGTGCCCACGTCGCAGGTAAAAATGGCGTCCTCGCTTGCCAGCTCATCAATGAGGCGCGCCACGTGCTGGGGGTGCAGGCTGGTGTCGCCGGCCTCGCCCGTGGCCAGCTCGGCTAGCTCGGCTTCGTCGGCGCGGTGGCGTTCCTGGGCGGCTTCCAGATGTGAAAAATCGTTGCGGGGCGAGAGCAGGGGCAGCAACGCCCGCAGCGTTTCGGCCACGTCTCCCACCAGGCCAATGTCGACGCGGGTGCGGCGGCCGATGTGGTCGGGGCGGGTGTCGACCTGCACGATGCGGGCGTCGTCGGGGTAGAATTGGCGGTAGGGAAAGTCGGTGCCCAGCATGAGCACGGCGTCGGCGTCGAGCAGGGCGTGGTAGCCAGCGGGCATGCCCAGCAAGCCGGTCAGGCCCACGTCGTAGGGGTTGTTGGGCTGGATGTATTCTTTGCCGCGCAACGCGTGCACGATGGGCGCGTGCAGGGCCGCGGCCGTTTGCAGCAGCTCGGCGTGGGCTCCGGCACAGCCAATGCCGGCCAGAATGGTCACTTTGTCGCCGGCGTTCAGCAGTTCCGCAGCTTGCCGAATGTCGGCTTGCGACGGGTGGATGGTGCTGCGCCGCCCCAAAGTGGGCAGCCGGACTTCGGGCGCCTCGGTTTTGAGGTGGCCCACGTCGCCGGGAATTATCACCACGGCCACGCCTTGCAGGCCCAGGGCTGCCGTCACGGCCCGCTCAATGGTGCGCACGGCTTGCTCGGGCACGGAAATCATCTCGCAGAAATGGCTGCATTCCTGAAAAATGCGCTCGGGATGGGTTTCCTGGAAATAGCCGGTCCCGATTTCGGGATTTGGAATTTGGGCGGCCAGGGCCAGCACTGGCACGCGGCTGCGGTGGCAGTCGAACAAGCCGTTGAGCAGGTGCGTATTGCCGGGCCCGCAGGAGCCGGCGCACACCGCGAGGTCGCCCGTCACGTAGGCGTCGGCGCCGGCGGCAAAAGCGCCGCCCTCCTCGTGGCGCACGCCGACGAATTCGATGCCTTCGCGCGTGCGAATGGTGTTGGTGATGTCGTTCAGGGAGTCGCCAACCACTCCAAATATGCGCTTCACGCCTGCGGCCTGCAGGGTGTCGACTATGATTTCGGCAACGGATTTGTGAGCCATGATTTTCAGGATAATACCATGAGCTCTACGCAAAAAGCAAAGGCCCGGCAGTTTTTACCGGGCCTTTTTTACGGGCCGCTGAGGCCTCCATTTCGTTGACGCTAGTGCCCCTGTGCCTTGCGCGGCGCCACCCTGGCGCTTGCATTGCCGCCGACCACAGGCCCGTGCCCAGCTAGTCCTGCTGCGAGGGCAACGCCTCCGACGGCTTGTCCGACTTGTGGGGCGTGAGCCGGTATATCACCGTCAGCACCATGTTGTTCTTCACGAGGGTGCTGCGGGGCGTGTACTGCCCGCCCACCAACGAGGGCTGGTTGTAGTTGGCCTGGCGGACCCACCCGGCCTGCACCGAAAAGTGACTGTTGGCCTGGTACCCCAGGCCCCCGTAAATGCGGTTGCGCTCGAACACGGGGCCTTTGGGGTTGAAAAATACCTCGTCGTAAGCCGACAGGAACAAGGTGCCGGCTTTGATGGTCTTGTGGTTCAGCGGCAGAAAGGCGTTCAGCCGGTAGCGCAGCCGCTGGCGAAACTCCGTGCTGTCGTCCCGAAACGTAAACCAGCGCTGCTCCACCCGGTAGCGGTGCTCAATTTTGAGGCGGCTGGACTGGTGCACGAACACCAGCTGCTGCCACAGGCGTTTTTCGACGCTCAGCGGGCCCGCCGACATTTCCTGGTAATCCGAGGTGCTGTAACGCCCGCCGGCCAGCATCACCGTAAAATCGGGGGTGATGCTGTAGCTAACGCCTCCTTTCAGCTCGTTGTAAAAGAATTGCTGCAACAGCCTTTGCGACCGGGCCTGCACTTCGGCGTAGCCGCCCCACTTGTGCTCCGGGCTGCCCGGAAGCACCACCGTGGCAATGGTCCAGGTGCCCCAGGGCTCGGTGGTACGGGCTTGGGCTTGGGCCCGCGCCGGCACGGCCGAACACCCCAGCAAAATAATCAGCAACAGCGTCCAAACGACGTTTTTCATGAACATCTCAGCCTACTAGCATTGATAAAAGGCCGTGTACGTAAAGTTACCGTAACATGAAGGCCGGTGGGCGGGCGAATCTCAGATTCGCTCGCCCACCGGCCTTTTCGTGCAGAAAAAGATGAGAAAAGCCCGTTTTTAATGCTGGCCCAGGCTGCGCAGTCCGGCGCCCGTGAGCGTGGCGCGGGCGCTGTCGCCGAACTGGGTGCGCAGGGTGGAGATGCCGCCGGCTTCGAGTTGCAGCTCGCCCTGGTGCTGCACGTTCAGGCTGGCCCCGAGGATGCGGTTGCTGCTTGCAATGTGCAGCACCGAGTGGCTGCCCGGGGTGCGCCCGGCCTCGGCCCGCAGGTAACCGAGCTGGTTGTTGGCCAGGTCTACCTGGGTGCCGTGGTCTTGCAGCAGCAGCAGGCTGTCTTGCCGGAACCCCTCGATGCGCACATGCCGGCCCCGGTAAGCTTTCTCGCGCCGCGGCTTGCCGTTCACCGCATAGGTGCCGCTGGCCGTGAGCTGGGTGAGGCGGGGCAGGCTGATGGTCAGCGTCTCCCGGCTGCCCAGTAACTGCTGCTCGTCCGGAAAGGCCAGCGAAACGGTCAGGCGCGCGCCCTGCTGGGTCAGTTTCACGTATTTCTCGGCGTCCTTGTTGAGGCGCACGCCGTACGGACCGGCCACCACGTTGACGTTCATCGCGCTGGCAGCCTGCACGTCGATTTGGCTAAAATCCTTCAGGTTGAGCGTTGTGGTGTTGCGTTTGGGGTCTTTGTAGGCGCCCTTCGTGTGCTCGGCCCGCAGCCCCATGTTGTAGGCGCTCAGAGAGCCAAGTAGCAGCAGCAATGCCGCGAGCAGCCATTTATTACTGGTTTTCATATCCGTTTGAAATTGCGGTGGGGACGGGAGGCGCCGGCTGCTCGGCTTTGAACTGCGCATAGCGCTGCTCCAACTCTTCGAGGCTGATGTCGAGCAGGAAAATGGTTTTGAAGACTTCCGGCAGCTCTTGTTGCAGAAAGCGCGCGCGGCGAAACTGCTTCACCTTGGCGGTGGCGTCGGGCGCCACGAAGAAGCCGATGCCGCGCTTGTTGTACACCACGCCCTGGTTCTGCAAGAATTCGTAGGTGCGCATCACCGTGTTGGGGTTCACCTGGAGCTCGCCGGCCAGGTCCCGAACCGACGGAATCTTGTCGTCGGGCGGCCACTGCTGGCGGAGTATTTTTTCGCTCACGTACCCGGCTATTTGCAGGTAAATGGCTTCGTTGTCGCGAAATTCCATGAGGAGGACGGTTAAAGCTGCTTCTCCGTGAGCCGGGCGTGAGAAGCCAGCCACAGCAGCCCGGCCAACCCCAGCGGCACCCAGGCGAGCCAGCCGTAGTGGGCATCGGGCAGCCCAATGGTGTGGAACTGGTGGCCTTCCATTACCGTGACGCCCGTGAAGATGGGCGCCGGGCGCAAGTCCGGCCCCACCAGCAGCTTCAGCACCTGGTGGTTGAGCACCGACAGCCCGGCGAGCAGGACGATTACCGCAAAGCTGGTTTTGATGAAGTGCGCTTTCTCAAAAAAGATGGCCCCCAACAAGCCCACGCCGTTCAGCATCGTGAGGAACCAAAACACGGAGGCCATTGGCTGGGGCGCGGCAAAGAGGTTGAGCAACTCCGGCGTTTGCCCCGGCGCCGCCCCGGCGTAGACGACCGCCGCATCCGCCGCGTAAAACAACGGGGTGAACACCAGCAGGAAAACCGGCAGCGAGTAGAACCAGGCCACCAGCCACTTCTCGAAGTGCGACGCCGGCAGCAGCAACGCCACCGTGGCCCGCCGGCCCTCGCCAAACTGCGAGAAAACCGTGCTGGCGAAAACCACCCCGCCGGCCAGCAAAAACAACACAAAGAAGACGCCTTGAGCGGTTGCACTGGGCGCGCTTTTTTGCAGATAGGTGATAAACCCCAGCACCACCACCATGAGGCCCAGTCCCACGGCCGCCGTCATCAGGTAAGCGGGCAGGTATTCGGCGGTGTGCCGGCCAAACAAGCGGGCGAAACGCGGGAAGCTGAAGGTTTGGTTGCTAAGCTGGCTCATGGCGGGGCTGGTTGAGGTAAGCGTGCAGGGCAGTGGCGTCGCCGCTGGTGAGGGCATTGAAAAGCAGCTCCAAATCGACGCGGCTATAAGCGCCATTTTCGTTGGCTCGGATGGCCACCGACCCTCCTATCGACGTGCCGCTATAGAACGCGCCCGGCGCGTCGGCCGCCGCGCCTTTGGCAAACGTGAGCCGCTCGGCCAATTGGTCAAGCTCCTGGTTGAGCACGATTTCGCGGTTGTGCACCACCACCACGGTGTCAATCAGGCTTTCCAGGTCGCGCACCTGGTGGGTCGAGATGACCATGCACCGCTCCTCGCTCAGGGCCGAAGCCAGGATTTTGCGGAACTGTACCTTGCTGGGAATGTCCAGGCCGTTGGTGGGCTCGTCGAGCACCAGCAGGCCGGTGTTGGCGGCCAGGGCGAAGGCAATCATGAACTTCTTCTGCTGGCCGTGCGAGAACTTGTTCAACTTGGCGCCGCGCGGCACTTCCAGCTCCTGCAGGTACTCGTACAGCTGCTCGACGTTGAAGCGCGGGTAGAACCCCGCCGTATGCGCCACAAACTGCTCGGCGGTGAGGGCCGGCGCAAACACTTCTTCGGGCAGGAAAAACAGGTCTTCCAGCACCGCGGGCTTGCGGGCAGCGGCGGGCTGCCCGTCAATCAGGCACGTGCCGGCCCACGGAAAGGCCAGCCCCACGATGTTCTTGAGCAGGGTGGTTTTGCCGGCCCCGTTCTTGCCCAACAAGCCATAGATGTGGCCCCGGTCGAGCGACAGGCTCAGGTTTTGAAACAGCGGGCCCCGCCGGGAGTACCCAAAATCGAGGTTTCGGATGCGCACCATGTGCTTGTTTGTTTTAGTGTACTAAGTATGTAGTACACCGCAAACGTACAGCGGGATTTGGAATGTTGTATATCGTTCGTACAATATTTTTTCAGGACAAGAAAAAAGCCGCCTACTTGACGGCTTTTCTATCTAGTTGACACAAGGCCCACCACAACGTCACGCAGAGCGTAGCATCTCGCCCGCTTCGTCCTCACGACTGAATTACTACCACACGCGAGATGCTTCGCTGCGCGCTGCATGACGGTCCAGGGACTTTCACGACTTATTCAATGCCCGCTGTTGGCGCTTTGGGCTACACTTTCACGGGCTTGCCTTTGCGGGCCGATTCGTAGAGGGCCATGATGAGCTTGATGTCGCGGAGGCCTTCTTCGCCGGGGGTTTTGGGCGTTTTGTTCTGGAGCACGCACTCGGCCATGTGGTCGAGCTCGGCCGCAAACTGGTTGCCTTCCTTCACGCTGGGCTTCATCTCGCCATCGGCCGTGCCGATGGTCATGTTGTGCTTGTAGTAGTCGGTGGCGGGGTCGAGGTCCAGGAAAGCTTTCTCGCCGAAGGCCCGGAAGCGCTTCACGGTTTCGATGCTGTAGGCGCTGGTGCAGGTGGCCAGCACGCCGCTGGGAAAGCGCAGCGTGAAATGCACCTGGTCCTCCACTTCTTTGAAACGCGTGTCGGCGCGGTCCGTCGACTCCATGGCCATCACCTCCACGGGCTCCTCGCCGGTGAGGTAGCGGGCCGCGTTGAGCGAGTAAATGCCGATGTCCATGAGCGAGCCGCCGCCAGCCAGCTTCTTCACCACGCGCCATTCGTCGGCCTTGTCCTTGGTGGGTTCCACCTGGCGGCCATGGTCGGCGGTGATGTAGCGCAGCTTGCCCAATTCGCCCTTTTTGATGCGCTCAATGGCGTTGAGGTTGAACGGCTCGTACTGGGCGCGGTAGGCCACCATGAGCTGCTTGCCGGCCTTGCGGCAGGCGTCAATCATGCGCTGGCAGTCGGCCACGGTGTTGGCCATGGGCTTCTCGGTGAGCACGTGCTTGCCGGCCTGGGCGGCGCGCACCACGTACTCGGCGTGCAGGCCCGGGGGCAGCACGATGTACACCACGTCCACCGCCGGGTTGTCCTTGAGGCTGTCGAAATTCTGGTAGCTGTAGCAGCTTTTGGCGTCCACGCTGTATTCCTTGGCCAGCTTTTGCATCTTCTCCGGCGAGCCGCTCACCAGCGCCGTGATTTTGGCGTGCTTGCATTCCTTAAAAGCCGGCATCATTTGCTCCTGGGCAAATTTGCCGAGGCCCACGATGGCAAACCCCACCTTGCGCTGGTCGTCGTTTTGCAGGGGCGCACCCACTTCGGCAAAGGGAAGGGCGGCAGCGGGACCGGCGAGTGTGGCCGCGGCGGCCGTCAGGCCCGCCTGCCGCAAAAACTGGCGGCGCGAATCAGTGGAGTTGGGTTTTGTAGACATCAGGCAGACGTTGGAAAGTACTGCCTGTGGAAACGAGCGGAACCGTAGCGGCGTTGCGTTTTGGGCGGAAGGACAGCCTATTTAACGCTGAGGATTACCGCTTCGGATGCCTTTTCTCCTGGTCTTTGTTGATTCGTTCGATGGCCTTTCTGGTTAAGACAACCAGTTGGTCTGTCCGGCAATTTCAGATGGAAACATATTGCGACGACAGGACCGTGTGTTGTTTCCACTGCGCCATTTTCTCATATCATACAACATCAGCGTGCAGATGTCGGTGGCGGTGATAAAGTGTTCTGTTGCTGGCAAATGGCTGTGCATGGCACCTTCCACTTCCTTGCCGTCTGCCACCTTTGGGCCAAATTCAATCGGGATGATGTTTTTATGCAACGCCCGCTTGCTGACTAAACCAGTTGATATGGTTGAAATCGAGCTGCACAACGATGGGCGCGCAAGCCTGTGGTTGCTCCCGAAAACGAGCACTAGGAGGTTATTTAAGAACTTCGTCATAGACCGATAAAAGCGTTTCTAATAATAACATTTTTGCTGTCAGCGGCAATAAAAGCGCGGAGTCGGTAACGGCAGTGCCAGCGGAAGGAGGTGCCGTCGTTTCGGAACTTACTCCCGCTACACTGGCGCCCAAGGGTAAGACCATAAAAGAGCCGGTGCGTGTGCCTTGCGCTGTTTGATACTTAATACGGACACTTTTGTCGCAGCAGGTGTTGGCCGCTACATTTGTCGCCTCATTAGTATTTTTATTATAATATTCTGAAATAACCCATCATTCTTTGTTTTTTAACATTTTTGCGATGACAGTCTCCGTCTGTATCCCAACGTTTAATCAATCTCAGTACTTAGTACAGGCGATACGAAGCGTAGTAAATCAAACCGTGCCCGCCGCCGAAATCATCGTTTCGGACGATTGCAGCACAGACGACACAGCGGTGGTTTTACAGCAGCTAGCCCAGGACATCCCCACGCTGAGGGTCCTCCGGAAGGAAAAAAACGTGGGCATTGCCCAAAACGTGGACGCGTGCATGCGGGCCGCCACTGGCGACTTCGTGGTTCGCCTGGACTCCGACGACTTTTTGGGGCCTACGTTCATTGAGCAGCTTTCTGCCCTGCTGGCCAAACACCCCGCCGCGGCTTATGCGCACGCGGCCGTGCAGGAAATAGACCAGAACGGCACGTTCCTACGCCAACGGTTGCTATCCCGGGCCCCCGGTTTTCAGGCCAGTGAGGAAGCGCTACAGGCCGCCAAAAAAGGCTACCGGGTGGCGGCCAACATCATCATGTTCAGGCGTACGGCCCTGGAGGCGGTCAACTACAGCACCGGACGTCCCAATTATGTGGAAGACTTTCACTTATCGGCCTCACTAGCAGCGGCTGGTTTTGGCAACGTTTACCAGAGTGAAATTCTGTCCTTCTACCGGGTGTGGACGGATGCCGGCAAAACGCGCCAACGCCGCAAACTGCTGGAGATAACAGGCCTCTATAAAGTATTTGACGAGGTGCTGGAGCCGGCCTACAAGCAGCGTAAGTGGGAAGTAGCCTCCCTTACCAGGCAGCGCACGAGCTTTGCCTGCGCGCAAGCCGACTGCTTGGGTTGGAACATCTACACCCCACAGGAAGAAGCCGAGATAACTCATGCGTTAAAGAATTTATCTGCATCGGGTCAAACGAGCTTTTTTATCTGGATTCATTCCAACGGGCTGGGGTTCATTCCCAATGCGTACGTCAAGTTTATGGAGCGGCTAAGGCTGACTGTCAAGCAAATGCTGGTAAAGGGCAAATCATAACTGCCTCATGCCAGACAGCAACCACCAAACGCACGCAAGCTTGGCAGCAGCCTGAAACCAAGGAATGCCTTTTCTAAATTATGACAGGAAAGGTGGCACTCACGAACTCGCGGCAATTGAGCAGGTCTAGTGTCAAGGTTAAGGCGACCGTGATTTTGCCTGCGCCATTGCAGCCAGTCAGGCGTTTAATGGTTTTTATATTCTTACCAGACGCTTCCAGAACCTGAATTCATCTTTCCAAAAAGTGAATTCGCCTGTTGATGAATTCCAATTTGAATTATAACCAAAGCTGGAGAAAAAGCCACTAATCCTGCATTGAAAATCAAGCCAGCCGCTTCCATCAGAGTGTTCCCGGTTAACTATCCTATTTACACATAAAGCGACTTCCTTAAGGTCAGCCTCAGTGTACTTTTCTTTAGCAAATATGAGGTTTACTGTCGCCGAGGCTACTTCGTATTCTGCCTCCCACATGTGCCATTTAGTGTCTTGTGCTATACGCTCAAAGTACTTGACCGTAGAAGGCAAACTTGCTCTAGCCTTTTCCTGTGCTGCTGTCATGAGCCCTCACACCTGAATAACCCCCACGTTGTACGCCTTCTCAATCGGCGCGTGGTTGGCCGCCGCGTTAGAAAGCACCGGCATTAAGCACATCCCTTTCGAGTTCTTCCGGCGGGTAGTTGAATATTGAAACGCCGTAATTGCCCAGCAGTCTCATGAAGGTGCGCTTGCTGTAGCCGCCATCTCAGCAGGTTGCCCCAGCGAGAGGTTGTCGTGCCCATACAGGTGGGCGGCCAGCAGCGTAGTCACTTACTTGGCGCTCATGTCTAGCGAATCAGGCAAATGCAGGGTGAGGGTTTGCATGAGGAGCAAGGGGGACTGTTCTGAAAAGTACAACAGGCACAGCAGCATTATTAGTTTGCCTGAACTCGCGTCAGCCCAGCAAACCGGGGGCCAGGGCTTGTTACAGCACTGGAATGCCCATCTGGCTTCTGGTTTTGCCTAAACGCAACTCTAGTTCGGTCACCAGCATATCAAAGCCAACTAGCTGGCTAGAAATCTTCATTTTCGTGCTGCCATCCGACAGCTTCAGCTCTTGCCAGATACTGTAGTCCACTGTTGTGATGCTGGCCCAGGATAAGGATTTGTATTGCCCCACCATATTACGCTGTACCAAGCCCTCTGGGGTAAGTGTCAACCGATACACAAAACCCATCAATAAGAGCGGCAAACCCAGCCCCGTAAACAGCAAGAATAAGAACCCTGCCGTCTGGCATGTCTCCCAGTTAAAATCAATGAGGCCTGCCGTAAGGGGAAAAAAGCCTATTACAGTGCTGCCAAAGCCTATTATCCTGATTAGCATTGGCATACGCAGCACTATATGGCGTTCGGCATTAGCTGTGGCGGGCTTCTTACCTTGTTTGGTTAGATAATTTCCGGCTGCAGTAGTTAGCGCAATGATGATGGCATATTTTATAAGGTCAAAGTATTCGAGCATAGGCAGTGCAGCAATGTTGTGTTCGATAAATGCCGTGGTTTTGCCCGCGCCATTAGGGCCGGCTGGGAGGTAGAAGTTTTAAGCAACTTCTTTCAACCTAAACTTTCTAATCAACCACGTCTCTGTTGCTTTAACCTGCCTTATGTTTTTGAAATAGCAGAAAATGGCAGGGATACCAACTGCAAGTGCCAATCCCCAAATCCTCTCGCCAAAACCTGGCCTCTTGTAAGCCCCGTTGATAGTTACTTTATCGCTTGTAAGTACTCCGAAAAGCATGAGAACGGAAATGATAACGCAAAAAATTATGCCTCCATAGGAGAGTTTTATATCCAAGCTAACTAGAACAGGCTCTCCGTCATTCATTCGTCCTTTGACTACAGGATATGCTGGCCCAAATGAATTGCCTCCACGCTTTTGGAACACGAATTCGTTTACTGAAATTTTAACATCGTAAACCTTACCCTTCAGTCGCCAAAAACCAGACTCCTTCTGCTTAAGATGCTCAATGTAACGAAAAATTTCTGGAGCAGACAGCCCTGATTTATAACGCTTCATTATTCTAAAGAGCATATTCTTTCAGTTGGTTAAGGTTGCTATCGAATCGTCTAACCCTCAACACCTGAATAACCTCCACGTTATACGCCTTCTCAATCGGCGCATGATTAGCCGCGGCGATGCCTTCCGAAAGCACCTTGCGGGTTTCCAGCGGGTCAATCACGGCATCGACCCAGAGGCGGGCCGCCGCGTAGTAGGGCGAGAGCTGCTCCTCGT
>NZ_DASVSI010000032.1:0-11910 GCF_036388155.1 Hymenobacter sp.
ACCGACGGCAAAGCGGCCGAGGTAAAAATCCCCCTCAAGGACGAGCACGTGCCTAACGTGTACGTAACGGCCACGGCCGTGCGCGCCCTCAACGGCACCGACCGCCTGCCCCTCACCGTGGCCCGTGGCTTCCTGCCGCTAACCGTGGAAAAAGCCGATTCGCGCCTGGCCCTGGCCATTGCCGCGCCGGCTGCCAGCCGCTCGCAGATGTGGCAAACCGTGGAAGTGAGCACCGCGCCCCGCGCCCAAGTCACCCTGGCCATCGTGGATGAGGGCATTCTGCAGCTCAAAAACTACCAGACGCCCGACCCGCACGGCTACTTCTACCAGAAGCGCGCCCTGGAAGTGTCGGCTTTCGACATGTACCCCTTCCTGCTGCCCGAGCTGGGTACCAGCAGCAGCGGGGGCGACGCCGCCGACCTGCGCCGCCGCACCAACCCCGTGCCCAATCGCCGCGTGAAACTGGTGGCCAAATGGAGCGGCGTCCTCACCGCCGACGGCGACGGCAAAGTGCGCTACAAAGTGCGCGTGCCGCAGTTTTCGGGCGCCCTGCGCATCATGGCCGTGGCGTATAAGGATGATGCTTTCGGCAACGCCGAGCACACGATGAAGGTGGCCGACCCGGTAGTGATTTCGACGGCGCTGCCGCGGTTTATGAGCCCAGGCGACACAATTGATGTGCCGGTGACGCTGACGAATACGACGAGTAAATCTATAGATGCAGGGGTAACATTAGATACGAGGTCGAATGCATTTGTAGAATCCTTTTCAAAGCGAGGAGACAATGATTCTGACCTTGCAGATGTGAGTGCAGACTATGTTCGTAATGTACGAGGCCATCAAATTAGACTGAAGCCTAATGCTGAGCAGCGGGTCATGTTCCATTTGATAGCTAAGTCCATTGGTAATGCTGTAATTAACGTGGATGTACGGTCTGAAACACTTCGAAACAAGAGTGGTATTCCAGAAATTTTCCGGGAGAATATCGAACTTCCCGTTCGCCCCGCTTCCTCGCTCGAAAAGCGCACCGGCAGCGGCGTTTTAGCTGGCGGTGCCTCTCTCCCACTCAACCTGAAAACCGACTTCCTGCCCGCCTCGCTCACCAGCCGGCTGGTCATCAGCC
Organism: Hymenobacter sp.; assembly: GCF_036388155.1. Lineage (NCBI taxonomy): Bacteria > Pseudomonadati > Bacteroidota > Cytophagia > Cytophagales > Hymenobacteraceae > Hymenobacter > Hymenobacter sp. The sequence continues at coordinate 1,124 of NZ_DASVSI010000032.1, forward strand.
GCTCGCCGCTCACGGAGTTCAGCAAGGACTTGCGCTACCTGCTGCAATACCCCTACGGCTGCCTGGAGCAAACCGTGTCGGCCGCTTTCCCGCAGATTTACTACGCCGACCTGGCCGCCACCTTGCAGCAGAAAACCGGCGCCGCCAAAAACCAGCGATACAACCCCAACTACCACGTGCAGGAGGCCATCCGCAAGATTGAGAGCATGCAGCTCTACAACGGCAGCCTCAGCTACTGGCCCGGAGGCGACTACGAAAACTGGTGGGCCACGGCCTACGCCACTCACTTCCTGCAGGAAGCCCAGCGGGCTGGCTTCGCCGTGAACAAGTCTGTCCTCGACAAAACCCTGCGCTACCTGCAGTTCCGCCTCAAAAAGCGCGAAACCGAGCCCTATCAGTACTTCGACATCAACAACATCGCGCGGGAGCGCACCATCGCCAGCAAGGAAATTGCCTACTCGCTCTACGTGCTGGCCCTGGCCGGCCGCCAGGATGCCGTGGCCCTGAACTACTACAAAGCCAACCGCCAATTCCTGGCCGAAGACTCCAAGTACCTGCTGGCCTGCACCCAGGCCCTGCTCGGCAACCAACGCCAGTTCCGCGCCCTGCTGCCCACCAAGTTTGGCGGCGAAAAAGCGGCCAAGCGTGCCCTGGACGGTTCGTTCTACTCCCCCATCCGCGACGAAGCCCTGGTGCTCAACGCCCTCATCGAAACCGACCCCAACAACCCGCAGGTGCTGGCCCTGGCCCGGCAGCTCAGCCGCCAGCTGCGCACCGCCGGCTGGCTCAACACCCAGGAGCGCGCCTTTGCCCTGCTGGCCCTGGGCAAAATGGCCAAGCGCGACGCCCGCAGCACCGCCACTGCCACTGTTTCGGCCAACGGCAAAGCCTTGGGCAGCTTCACCGGCAAAGACCTCATCATTAACAACGTGGCCAACCGCGCCCTCAGCCTGCGCGCCACCGGCAGCGGCAACCTCTACTACTTCTGGGAAACCGAGGGTGTTTCGCCCAGCGGCCGGGTGCTGGAGGAAGACAGCTACCTGAAAGTGCGCCGCCAGTTCCTGAACCGCGCCGGCCAGCCCCTGGGCACGCCCACCTTCACCCAAAACGATTTGGTGGTGGTCAAAATCACCATCGAAGCCGGCGACGCGGCCGGCACCATCAAGAACGTGGCCATCACCGACCTGCTTCCCGCCGGCCTGGAAATCGAAAACGCCCGCCTCGGCGCCGTCCGCGAGCTAGACTGGGCCAAAGACGCCGCCACGCCCGACTACCTCGACGTGCGCGACGACCGAATTAACTTCTTCACCACCGCCACCAACGAACCCAAGTCGTTCTACTACTTGGCCCGCGCCGTTTCGAAAGGCACCTTCAAGCTGGGCCCAGTGAATGCCGACGCGATGTACAACGCCGAATACCACAGCTATAACGGAGCGGGCACCGTGCGCGTGAAATAAATAATAGAACGATGGCGCGGGGTTATGCCCCGTGCCATTTATTAGCGGGCCTCTGGCCCGCGGCACCAGCCCAACGAAATCATAAACAACTCGCCGCATGCAGGCCGGAAGCCTGCGAATAGTCGGCACGGGGCAAAGCCCCGCGCCATCGGGGCGCGTGAGGTAGGCTCGTTCATTTCTTTTTTACACTTTCATTATCCATATGTTTTTCTACCGACGCCTTCTGGTTATCCTCCTAGTCATGTTTTTCGGCATGGTGCTGTGGATGGCTTATTTCTTTTATTTCCGCACCGATGGCCGGGGCAACGTGGTACGGGAAGCCGATAGTCCGGCCGCCGAAGCCCGGGGCCAGCAATTGCTCAGCCGGGCCGACAACCTTACGAACTAGCGCCAATACGATGCAGCCAAAACCCTGCTCGATTCCCTGCGCGACGCCGACGCCAATCCGGCCATGTTCATCAGCACCGATGCCCTGGAGCAGCGCCGGGACACCCTGCGCCGCCGTCAATACCGGGAGCGGCGGGCACAACCGTAAGTTGAGATGAAAAAGCGGCAATGGGTACGGGGCGTACTCGGCGTGGTCTGCGGGCTCCTGCTGGTCTTTGCCCTCGACCGGTTGTTTCCCTTGCCACCAGCGCCGCGCTACTCCCCCATCGTGCTGGCGGCCGACGGCAGTCTCGTCGTCCGCGCCGCTAGCAAATTGTTCGCGCTGAACCTTTTCACCGCCGTTCAACGACGAGACTCCAACTATTGCGTCTCTACATGCATCATGAAAAAGGCCGGCTCCATTGGATTGGAGACGGCCTTTTCAATTACTGAGGCAGATACTTATTGCACGACCAAGCGCTTCGTCGTTACCGTCTCGCCGGTTTTTACCTTGAAGAGGTAAGTACCGCGGGCCAGCTTGGCGGCGTCGAACTTCACTTGGTGCAAGCCAGCGGCTTCGGTGCCTACTACCAGCGTCTGCACTTTGGCGCCCAGCGTGTTGAACACCTCCACGCTCACGGGGCCTTCCTGAGCCAGCGCGTAGCTGATGGTGGTGCTGCCGGTGAAAGGGTTCGGATAAGCCGATACCTGCTGCACGGCCAGCGCGGGGGCCGCGGTGCCGGCGCTGCTGCGCGCCTGGGCAGCGGGCTGCGTCTGGGCATTGTACTGCTGGAAGGTGCGCGTCACAATCACCGCAAAATCGGCGCGGGTTACGGCTTGTGAGGGCTTGAAGGTGGCCTTGATGGTGGGCTGCAAGTCGTAGGGACCCTGCGAGATGGTGTAGTAGGCATTGATGAGGTTGAGCTCCAGGGCAATGCTCACGTAGCCTTCCAGGCCTGCGGGAATCTTGTTGGCGTCGTCCAGGGCCACGGTCTGGCCGCTCACCGTTACGGTGACGGGCTTGCCGTTGCGGGCCAGGGCCTGCTGCTGGAAGCCGAGGCTCTGCACCAGCGAATAGGCCAGCGAAGCCCGGCTCACGGCAGTACTGGGCGAGAACTTGCCGCTGGCGGTGGGCAGCATCACGCCGTTGTTCACGTTGAACCGGTCGCGCAGGGCCGCGCCGCGGGCAGCCACCGACTCGGTCAGCAGGATGTCGCTCACCGAAGAAACGTCGCTGAAGGTGCGGGCGCCGGTGACGGGCAGAAACTGCTTGATGCCCTGGCCCATGAGCAGGTAGTCGGCCAGTTGCAGGCGGGTGAGGTTGGCGTTGGGCGCAAAGCCGGTGGCCAAGCCATCGACGAGGCGGTTGGTCACGGCCATTTTGATGGACGCTTCGGCGGGGTGGCCCACGATGTCGGCCAGGTTGGTGGTGCCGCTGGGCGTGAGCAGGGTGATGCTGCCGGTTACGGTTTCGGGGGCGGCCACGCCACGCAGGCCTTCCACGGCTACTGTCCAGGTGCCGGGAGCGGGTGAAGCCACGCCCACGCTGCGGTCGGTGGTGAGGGTGAAGGTGGCGGGCGTGCCCGAGGTGTAGCGCACGCCGGCCGGGTCAATCAACACCAGGTTGGTGGGATTGCCGGTTTCGCCCAGTACGCCGCGCGACGAGATTTTCACCTCGATGCTGTTGGTGCCGGCGCTCACGGGGAACGTCAGTTGGTTGGTGGCCGCGGTGGCCGGGTTGAAGTTGATGGTGAAGGGCGTGCTGCTGCTCTGCGAGTTCACGCTGCTTTTGAAAGTGCGCGCGGCGTTCACCGTCGAGCCGTAGTTCGACGTGCGGAAAGCGTAGTCCACGGCGGCGTAGGCGTTCACGTAGCCCGCGCCTACTTCCCACGACTGCCGGCCGGGCATGTTGGTGGCGGTTTTCATCAGCAGGTCTTTCACCTGGGCCGGGTTCAGGGTCGGCTTGGCTTCCAGCAACAGGGCAATGATGCCGGCCACGTGCGGCGTGGCCATCGACGTGCCGCTGCTGTGCGTGTAGAAGGGAACTTCGCCGGGCTGGAGCAACTCCACGTCCTGCTGCGCGCCCAGCGACGAAACCGGGGCCACGGCACGGGTCGACACTACGTCGACGCCGGGGGCCACAATCGCGGGCTCGTTCTTGAACGTCCAAGTTTGGCCGTCCACCGAGAAAGTGCCTTGCTCGCCGCGTACGCCGCGGGAGGAGAAGTCGGCCAGCAAGCCGTTGCGGTCGCCGGCGCCCACCGAAATGGTCCAGGGCGCAATGGCGTAGGGGTTGTGCGTGTCGGCGCCGGGGCCTTCGTTGCCGGCGGCAAAGACCACCACCATGCCGCGGTCGTAGCACTTTTTGGTGGCGATGTTGATGGGCATGTCGGGATTGAAGTCGCCGCTGGTGCCGAACGAGTTGCTAATCACCCGAATGTTGTACTGGAACTGGTGCGTGAGGGCGTAGTCGAAGCCGCCGATGGCGTCGAGCACGAGCAGGGCCGCGCCCGAGCCGTAGCCCAGCAGCGAGGCGCCGGGCGCCACGCCTTCGTACTTGCCGCCCGAGCGGGCGCCGCTGCCGCCCACCGTGCCGGCGCAGTGCGTGCCGTGGCCGGAGTTGGTGTCGGTGTTCGGCACGCCCTCAAGGTAGGTGATGGGCAGCATGGCGTTCAGCGCGTTGAGGTTGGTCGAGCCCAAGGTGTTCTGCACCAGATGCGGGCCAAACTTGAGGTCCTCGTGGGTGCCGTCCACGCCGCTGTCGTTGATGAGCACGCCCACGCCCTTGCCCGAAACCGGCAGGCCGCCGTTGCGGGCGGTGAGTTGGGCATCGGCCCGCAGGCGCTTCACGCCCGTCAGGTTGGTGTCGTCGAAATTGTAATAGTCGAGCCGCTTGTTCAGGTAAATGGAGCGCACGGCGGGGTTGGCGGCCAGCGCGTTCACCTGCGAAGCCGTGGCCAACACGCCAGCCACCGGCAGGGCCTGCATGGTCACGCCTTTCAGAATGCCCAGGCTGCGCAGCAACGTGGTTTGCGAAAGCGTGGGGGCACCGTTGCCGTTGAAGGTGACAACAACCTGCGCCAATGGGTTGGTGGCCAGAGCCGTTCGTACCTCGGGGTCTACCGTGGCTTGCCCATACGACGCACCGACCGTGAGGCCCGCGAGGGCCAGGGTGAGGAAAAATTTGTTCTTCATGTAGTGGTGTGAAATAGGAATGGGGGTTGGTGAAAGTGTAAACCAGCAAGATGCGCGAGTCCGGGTAGAGCGGGCCCCTTGCATCGAAAGCACCATCCGCAAGCGAATGACACCTCCTGCGGGCCACGGAATATTTACGCAGGCTTTTGCAGCACAGGATTTAGTGGTTTATAATTTTTATAAAAAAACGTTCTTAAATCGATTATTTAAAGGCTTTTTTGACGTAACATTTAAATTTTTCGCTCGTAACGGTGCCCAAAATTTAAATTACTGTATTGGCAGAAATTAATTCAGAAAAGGTCGACTAGTTGAGTAATGCCAGATAAAAAGCTGCACTGATGAAGTTTTGTGCGGTGCTTTCTGACCTTCTCGATTGGGGAATACACTTGCCATTTTACCAGTAGCAGAGCGGTTGTCCGGAACCCGGCCGGAATGGCAAGCCACTGTTCCTCATCAAGCCCCGTCACCCGATATATTTGACTATGAAACGGCGGAAAGGCACTTGGCTAGGCGTGGCATTACTGCTGGGCTTACTTGTAATGGGAGTGCTCGATTGGGTGTTTCCGCTGCCGCCCGCGCCGCGCTACTCCCCCATTGTGCTGGCAGCCGACGGCAGCGTGCTCCACGCCTACCTCAACCCCACGCAGAAGTGGCGCATGAAAACCGAGCTGGCGGAAATTACGCCAGCTTTGCAGGCGGCACTTATCAACAAGGAGGACCGGTATTTCCGGTATCATTTCGGCGTCAACCCGGTAGCCATTGTGCAGGCTGCGGGGCGGAATATATTTGGCAAGGGCCGCACCACCGGGGCCAGCACCATCACCATGCAAGTGGCGCGGCTGCTAGAGCCCAAGGAGCGCACCTTCGGCAACAAGCTGAAGGAAATGCTGCGCGCCGTGCAGCTAGAGGCCCACTACAGCAAGGCCGAAATCCTGCAGTTGTACCTGAACCTGGTGCCCTACGGCGGCAACATTGAAGGAGTAAAATCGGCGGCGCTGCTGTACTTCCAGCAGCCGCCCGACTACCTCTCACTGGCCCAAACCGTGACGCTGGCCATCATCCCCAACCAGCCGCGGGCGCTGGTGCTGGGCAAAAACAACGCCCTCATTGTAGCCGAGCGCAACCGCTGGCTGCGGCAGTTCCAGGCGCAGCACCTCTTCCCCGACCAGGACATTGAAGACGCCCTAGCCGAGCCGCTGGACGTGCAGCGCCACGCGGCGCCCACCCTGGCCCCGCACCTGGCGCGCCGCCTGGTGACGCAGTTTGCCGGCCAGCCCATCATTCGCTCCACACTGCAACGCGGCCCCCAAGCGAAGGCCGAAGACCTCACCAAGAATTACGTGCGCCGCCTGCACGAGTTGCGCATCACCCAGGCTGCCGTGCTGGTGGTGAACAACCGCACCCGCGCCGTGGAAGCCTACGTGGGCTCCGCCGATTTTGCGGACGCGGCCAGCGCTGGGCAAGTGGACGGGGTGCGGGCCATTCGCTCGCCCGGCAGCACGCTGAAGCCATTCCTATACGCGCTGGCGCTGGACCGCGGCCTCGTCACGCCCAAGCTGAAACTGCCCGACGTGCCCAGCAACTTCAGCGGCTTTCAACCCGAAAATTTCGACAAGAATTTCAGCGGAGAAGTGACGGTGGAGCGCGCCCTCACCTATTCGCTCAACATCCCAGCCGTGCGCGTGCTGAGCGAAATGGGCGTGCCCACCTTCACCGACAAGCTGCGCGACGCGGGCTTCCGGAGCGTCGCCAAAACCGCCCCCCGGCTGGGCCTGAGCACGGTGCTGGGCGGTTGCGGCGCTACGCTTGAGGAACTGACGGCACTGTACGCGGCGCTGGCCGACAAGGGGCAGTACCGCGCGGTGCGGTTGACCTCACCCCCCGGCCCCCTCTCCCGCGGAGAGGGGGAGCCTGATGATTCAACTCCACGCATAGCTGGCTCCCCCTCTCCGCGGGAGAGGGGGCCGGGGGGTGAGGTTACCCGTCTGGTCTCCCCCGCCGCCGCCTTCCTCATCACCGACATCCTGGCCCAGCGCACCCGCCCCGATTTGCCGCTGGGGTACCAGGGAAGCGCCCGCCTGCCCAAAATTGCCTGGAAAACCGGCACCAGCTACGGCCGCCGCGATGCTTGGAGCATCGGCTACAACAAGGAGTACACCGTGGGCGTGTGGGTGGGCAATTTCAGCGGCGAAGGCAGCCCGGCGCTGACCGGTACCGACATTGCCACGCCCCTGCTCTTCGACATCTTCAACGCTCTGGCTTACAACTCGCCGAACCACTGGGCCACCCCACCCGCCAGCTTGGACTTCCGGTTGGTGTGCGCCGAAACCGGCCTCGTGCCCGGCGAGCACTGCCCCAATCAGCTAATCGACTACTACCTGCCCGGCATTTCCTCAGCCCGGCACTGCGAGCACCAGAAGGAGGCTCTCGTATCGGCCGATGGCGCCGTTTCCTACTGCCGCGCCTGCGTGCCCGAAGCCGGATTTCGCCGCCAGCTTTTCCTCAACCCGGTGCCCGAAGTCTTGGCGTTTCGCGAAGCCCAAGGCCTGCCCGCCACCCGCCTACCGGCCCACAACACCGCCTGCCGCCTCGTGCGCGGCACCGACGAAACCGGAGCGGCGCTGGCCATCACCTCGCCCCTAGCCAACGCCGAATACCTACTCAACCGCGCCGAAAAACAGCAAATGCTGCTCAGCTGCGCGGCGGGCAGCGAGGTGCGCCAAGTCTTCTGGTATGTGAACGACCGGTTTCTGCGCGCGGCAGCAGCTACGGAACGGGTATTTTTCCGCCCGCCCACGGGTGCCGTGAAAATCTCCTGCGCCGACGACCACGGTCGCAACGTGGACATTCAACTGCAAGTGGCGGAACTGTAATAGTGTGGTGTAACCGTGTTGCTCACACACGCCAAGACCACACCAACCCGTCATGCAGAGCGCAGCGAAGCATCTCTCGTGTAGTAATAATCCAATCTAGTAACTGATTAGTGGTGGCGGGCGAGATGCTTCGCTGCGCTCTGCATGACGGCCTAGATGTTAATGACCTGTACCAAAGAAGCACGCCCGCACCCCGCGCACGCCCGGCTCGGCGGCAAACAGGTTGCCGCTTAGGGGAAACTCCTCCAGTTGCTTCGGCGTCAGGCCCTGGCGGGCGGTGGTGATGTAGAGCGTTTTTAAGTCGGGCCCACCGAAGGCGCAGGAGGAGGTATTTGGCGCGGGCACGTTGATTTCCTGGAGCAGCGCACCGGTGGCCGGGTCATAGCGGTGCACGGCGCCAGCGCCGAATAGGGCCACCCACAGTTTGTCCTCTGCGTCAATGGTCATGCCGTCGGGCTCGCCGTCGATGTCTTCGGGAATGGTAATAACGTCCCGCGGATTAGCAATGGCGCCGGTGGCGTCGTCGTAGTCGAAGGCCTGCACCGCGCGGGTGGGCGTGTCGACGTAGTACATCGTGCGGCGGTCTTTCGACCAGGCCAAGCCGTTGGAATTGGTGATGCGTCGGCGCATGACGTGGATGCGACCGTCGGGGTCGTAGCGGTAGAGCGCGCCGCTGTGCTGGCGGGGCTGCAGGTCGTAGGTGCCCACCCAGAGCCGGCCAGCGGGGTCGCACTTGCCGTCGTTGAAGCGCAGGTTCTGGTCGGTGATGGGGTCGGCCAGGCGGGTGAGTTCGCCGGTGCCGGTATCGAGGCGATGCAGGCCCGTTTGCAACGCCACCAGCACGTGGCCGTCGTGCATCGGCACCACGGTGCTCACGCGTTTGCCGGTGGGCAGGCGCCGGTCGTTGCCGGTGGCCGGATTGAAGATGTGCAAGGCCCTGCCCTCGATGTCAACCCAATACAATTGGCTGGTTTCCGGGTTCCACAGGGCTCCTTCGCCCAGGGCGGCTTGCGCGTGAAGAACGGAGTGAGCCCGCATGTTGAAGTTGGGATTGTGCGTTTTCTACTTAGGTTGCTGGTGGTTTAAAACGGAAAGGTGGCCGTTGAGGGTCACTTCTTCGGCAGTTTTTGTCTCGATGTGGCAGCGCTCAGCTAAGCCCAATATGCGCAAAGCAGCACCGTAGTGGGCTACCAGCACGTCCTCGCCGGCCAGAGTGATGCGCGTGGGCGGGCTGGCTACCAGGCCGTGGCATTCGCTACCGATGAGCAAACCGCTCAGGTAGAAATAATTTTCCGCCTTGCTGGCTTTCTTGAACAGTTCGTTGGTGCGCACCAGAAAAATATTATGCAGCACATTCGCCTTTTGACTGTGGCGCACGCCTTGCTCAAACCAGTGCAGGTTGCGGCCTTCTTCCAGCTTTTGACCTTCTTCCACCGAAGCAACCAAAATGCTCTCCTTGGATAGTAAGGAGAAAAGCTCCCCAGTCATGTACGTTTTCAGCGCCACGGCTTGGCCATCTCGCACCAGCACGTGCTTGGCGTGTGTGCCCGGATGCAGAAAAAGCTGCTCCTGCGTCGTGGTTTCAAACCGGCAGCCCACCAGCTGTACTTCCTCGCCGCGCATCACGTCATCGTCGCTTCTCACGCCCGATACCAATAGCACGGGGTGCTGGAAATTCTCCTCAGTTGGCGCAATGGTTTTAACGGCCAAATCGGAACCATCCGTCGCAAACGGTAGCGGCTTGTACGGCAATTCCATCATGCCGATGGTGGACGAAGCCATGCCCGAAATCACCACCGACACATCGTCTAGCGAGGTTTTCACGGCCTCTTCCAGCGTCTTCAGGTGCTTTTGTAGCACGGCCAGGTAAAACTCCGCGCGCTGTTCCGGCGGCTGGTTGGCCTCCTTCCACAGTTCCGCAATTGCCGCGTTGCCTTCCTTGGACTTGGCTTCGGCCAGCACCTTGAGGCCCGCGCGCTCCACCAGCCGCAGCCGGAAAGAAGAGGTGCCCCAATCGCAGCTGAGGAAAGTGGTTTTTGGGTCCATGGTGAGTTATGCTACTTCAAGAGATGAAAGAACATCAATCGATTGTCATCCTGAGCGCAGCGAAGGACCTTATCACATATGAGCGACCCGTAGCAATCCCGAATGGCGCGACATGATAAGGTCCTTCGCTGCGCTCAGGATGACAGTTGCTCACCAACTTGGAGTCGCCCACTACCACTCCGCCACGCTCCCATCTGCGTTGCGCCAAATGGGGTTGCGCCAGTTGTGGCCGATGGCGGCGCGGCTTAACAGAAATTCCTCATTTATCTCAATGCCCAAGCCGGGACCCTCGGGAATTTTACAGAAGCCGTTTTCGTAGTCAAACACCGTGGAATCGACCAGGTAGTCGAGCAGGTCGTTTTCCTTGTTGTAATGGATGCCCAGGCTCTGTTCTTGGATGAAAGCGTTGTGGCAGGTGGCGTCTACTTGCAGGCAGGCAGCCAGCGCAATGGGGCCCAGCGGGCAGTGCGGCGCGGCCGCCACGTCAAACGCCTCGGCCATGCTGATAATTTTCTTGCACTCGGTGATGCCGCCGGCGTGCGAGAGGTCGGGCTGGATGATGTCGACGTAGCCGTCGGCCAGGATCTTCTTGAAGTCCCATCGCGAGAAGAGGCGTTCTCCGAGAGCGATCGGGGTCGAGCAGTGATTGGAGATCTCCTTCACCGCCTCCTCATGCTCGGACAACACCGGCTCCTCGATGAACATCAGGCGGTAGGGTTCCAGCTCCTTCGCGATGACCTTGGCCATCGGCCGATGCACCCGTCCATGGAAGTCGACGCCGATGCCGTAGTGCGGGCCCATCGCCTCGCGGATCGCCTGCACGCGCTCGAGCAGCGCGTCGACCTTCGCG
>NZ_DASVSI010000033.1:0-16131 GCF_036388155.1 Hymenobacter sp.
TTCATTCCACGGGTTGCTTTTGCGCGGAGCGGTGGGGCAGGTAGCGCTTAGGCCGAAAATGTCGACCTGTTTGTGTGGGTCGGCCACGTAGGCGTACGGAACTAGCCCGCCAAGTAGCCCGATGGGGTCCTGCGAGATGTAGCCTCCTGTTTCCGGGTCGTAGTAGCGGAAGCGGTTGTAGCAAAGGCCCGTTTCCGTGTCCTCGTATTGGCCCTGGTAGCGGAAAGGGCAGGCGGCGCGGGTGCCTTCCAGCATGCGCACGCGGCCGTAGCTGCTGAGTTCGGCGTTCCAGGTTTGCTGGCCGCGCTCGTCCACCATTTCCAGGGGCGTGCCCAGGTAGTCGGTGAGAATGCTGTAGCGCTTTTGGCCGGCGAGTTTGGCCAAGGGGGCGAAGCTGTTTTCTTCGAAAAGCCAAGTAACAATGTCGTCCGTGTTGCGGCCGTCCAGCTCCAACTCGGTCCACTCGTGCAGCGGTTTGTTGCCGTCCCATACCCAGCGCGTGACCTTGCCCTTGTAGCGCTTGCAGATGCGACGGCCCAGCGCGTCATAAGCGAAAGCCACTATGCCGCCATCGGGACGCGTGACTTCGGCCAGCAGGCCCGCGCCGTTCCAGCGGTAGTGCCAGTGCTGGCCATTGGCCGTTTCCTTGTGCGTGATGTTACCCAGCTCATCGTATTGATACTGTGTGCCGTTGGCTTGGAGCAATTGCCCGGCGGGGCCGTACTGACGGTCTTGGCGGTCGGGGGTTTGGAAGAGGTTGCCCACGGCGTCGGGCAAACGCAATTCTTCTTCGCCGTCGGGGTACAGGGCCGCGCCGAGGGCGCCACGGGCATCGTGCGCGAAGCGGGTCGTGCCGGTCAAAGAGTCGATGAGTTCCGTGAGTTGGTCGGGACCCTGCCAACGGTGCTGGCGGCGGCGTTGCTGCCGGCCGGCGATAATTTGCTGGGTGACGGGGCGGCCCAGAGCGTCATGGTGCCAGCGGGTTTGCACGCCGTTGCCGAAGGTGCGCGCCACTTCCAGGCCTTGGGCGTCGTGCTCAAAGCGGGCTTTCCAGCCACTGGTGCGCATGCGAGCCACGGCGCCGTAGTCGTCGCGCTCGATGGCCAGAGCTGCGCCCAGCGACGACTGCAGAGCAATGCGCTGCCCGGCGCTGTCGTAGGCACTGCTCACGGTGTGTTGCCCTTGGGTTTCGTGTAGCACCTGGCCGAGCGAGTTTCGCTCCCACGTCACGGTAAGCTGCTCGTTGCGCGCTTCCAGCAGGGTGCCGTCTAAGCGGTAAGTGAAATGCTCCTGGCTGCCGTCGGGGTAGGTGGTGGCTGTGACGCGGCCGGCCGCGTCGTAGGCGTATTGCGTGGCTTGCTCGCCCGCCCACTGGGTGAGTACCTGCCCGGCGGCGTCGCGCTGGTAGCGGCGCAGCTGCCCGTCGAAACGGGTTTCGGCGATGATGTGACCGGCCGCATCCCGCGTGAATTGGTGGGTGCGGTCGTGTTCGTTGGTGATGCGGACGAGGCGGCCTTCGGTGTCATAATCGTAGCGCACCCGCGCGCCGGCTTCGGCACGGGAGGCCAGCCAGTCCAGGCCCGTGTACGTCAGGGTCACGTCCTGGTGGCTGTCTTGTGCGCGGAGAACGTTGCCCTCGGCATCGTAACTCAGTTGGCGCACGTTGCCGTCCGGCTCGTCCACCCGCCGCAATTGGCCCAACAGGTCGTAGTAGCGCCGCTGAACGTTGCCGCGGGCATCGGTCAGCGCGGTGGTGCGGCCCATGAAATCGTGTTGCCACGTGCGGCGCTGCCCGTCGGCTTGCAGGGTTTCCCGCAGGCTGTGCTGCTCGTCGTAAAATAGCATCGTGGGCTGGCCATACCCCGTGCCGATGGAGTGCAGCAACCCGTTGCGATAAGTGGAGTAAGTAACGAGACCAGTCGGCTCAACGCGTTGCACTTGGTTGCCGGCTTCGTCGTACGCCCAACGCCACTTGTTGCCCAGCGCGTCGGTGGCCCCTACGGGCAAGTCGTTTTCGTGCTCGGTTTGTATGTGGCTGCCATCGGGGTAGGCCACGGCGCTCAGGTTGCCGCGGCCGTCGTAGTCGTACACGGTGGTGTGGCCGAGTGGGCCGCGCTCTATTTCCAATTCGCCGTAGGCATTGTATACCTGCTGCTTGGTGTGGCCGAGCGGGTCAATAATCAGCGTAGCCAGCCCTTGTTGGTGGGAGTATTGCGTTGTGCCTCCCACCGAGTCGGTCACCAGAGTAAGGTCGTCCGCGGGGTAGCTGAGCCGGTTGTCGTAAATGCCGTCGTCGCCCCAGGTGCGCACGCACCGGGCGGTGTGGTCAGTGGCATCGTAGGTAAAATAAAAGTTGAGGCCCACGCGGTTGGTTTCCTGCACCAGCAAGTGGCCGTCGTAGCGGAAGTGCATGGCGTGGCCCAGTGCGTCGGCGGCTACGGTCAGGTTGCCGGCCTCGTCGTAGCTGTAGCGGGCCAGGGTAACGCGACCGGTGGCTTGGTCGGGCACGGGTCCCGTTATGCTTTCGATGCGCCCGTGAGCGTCGCTGCTAAAATCGAGGTGGCGGCCGGCGCTGTCCGTCATGGCTTGCAAGTGGCCCGCTTCGTTGTAGTGCAAGCGCAGGACAAACCCGTTGGCGTCTTCTACCGCCATCAACACCAGGTTGGCCTGAGCAGGGCGGGGCGCAAAGACGTACCACACCCGCTGGTTAATGTCCCACACGCGGTAGCGGTCAGCGGCGGTTTGCTCCACTTCCAGTTTCTCGGTGCGGTTGAAGCTTTTTTCGCCGTAAGCGGGTGCGGCGAACAGGGCCAAACGGCCATCGGCCATGCGCAAGGCGAGTTGGCCGTCCTCTTCCACGGCCAAAGCCATGTCGTAGCTGTGGTGCCAGCCGTGGCCCAAGGGCCCACGCCGCACCGAGCGCGAGTACCACGTCCGCTCCCATACCAACGGAATGGGGCCCGGCAAGAACAGGTCGGTTTGCTGGGTGAATACCATTCCGTTGGACACGTCCACGGGGTGACCCACCTCGGGGCATTTGCTGCGGCTGGCACAGCCTGGCACGGCATCGGCTGAGTTAGCAGCTTTGCTGGCATCGCCGGCCTTGTCGGCGGCGCGGGCGGCATCGGCCGCTTTATCGGCCCCAGTGGTCACTTTGCCTACCACGCCGGCTTTGCCCGCAGCATTCCCGGTTCTGCCGGCTTTACTGGCCAGGTTGGCCGCATCCAGGGCTTTGTCGGCTAAGCGGGCGGCATCCGCGGCTTTGTCGGCCAGGTTGGCCGCTTCGCCAGCTTTGCCTAGCAGGTTGGCGGCCGTGCCGGCTTTGCCGGCGGCGCCTACGGCCGTGCCGGCACCGCCCGTGCCCACCGCCATGGCCACCTCAAACGTGGCCCGACCGCCGATTTTACCCCAGTCGCGGGGCGACTGCTGGCTGGCCCAGTCTGAAGCGCCGTCCCAGGCATTGCCCCAGTTCTCGCCTTTGCTGGCCCAGTCGGCGGCGCCGCTGATGCCGTCGCCGGCCGCACTCGCGGCGCTCGACCAGTTCTCGCCTTTGCTGGCCCAGTCGGCGGCGCTGCTAGCGGCGTTGCCAACGGCCGTAGCCGTCTCCACCGGGTGCGTGACCGCGTGCCACCCGCCTTTGACCAAGCCCCACAGGCCTTCCACCATGCTTTTGCCGCCGGCGTACAGCCCTTCGGCCATGCCCATCTGGAAGCGGGCGTAGTCGCCGACCGGGCCCAGCGTGGCGAGGTATTCGTCGGCCTGGTCGAGCAGGCTTTTCTCGGGAGCAGGAGCGGGTGCGGCGGCCGCCATCGCCTCCGCCATCGAGAAGAAAATGCTGATGCGCCCGCCCAGGCTGCATTGCAGCTTGGAGTCTTCCAGCAGCAGGCGGTTGTTGCCCACCACTACATCGTTTTGCACCGGGTTCCAGAGCAGCGGAGCGGGCACGCAAGGCCCTTTCGTGATGGTGCACACGCCCATGGGCTTCACGTTCACCATCGGAATCTTGTCGGCTTCCGTGGCCAGGCTCTGGCCGTAGATGGACGTGTTGGCGTTGAAGGTGACAGTCAGCGCACTGGGCGTGACGCCCTTGTCGCAGGTAAGAAAAACGCCCGCCGGAACATATTTTTTTTCCATGTGCGTAGAGTCAGGAGCCGGACAATGAGGCCGAGGCCGGTGGATTACTGGAGGGAAGGAAGCGCTGCGGTTTTCAGAGTGCTCACTACTTGGGTTGAAAACACGCCCGGCACCCGGTAGTCGGTAAGTTGGGCGCCGAAGAGCAGCTCGTGCCGGTCATCAAATTCGTAGCTTTCTTGGTGGCGCGCCCGCAGGGTTGCATCCAGGTCAAACTGGTCGGTTATGGCGCGGGTAGCTTGCTGCAGGTCGTCGGCCCGGAACTCGGCTTCGTTTACCTGGCCTGTCACGTACACGCCGTAGGCCACGCCGGCCGGCACCGATTCGGTGCGTGCCGCAGCGGTGAGCAGTGGCAAATCCAGGTTGCCCAGAACGCGGGGAATCAGGCGCCGCCCCAAAGGCGCGGGCGTGGCGGTGTAGGCCCGGCCGTAGAGGCCCGGAAACAGCAAGCTGTACTCCGGCGAGGCATTCAGCACGTCTTCCAGGTAGCCATCCCCCTCTAGCACCAGCCCAATATTATTGATAATGCCGGGCGTGATGAACGGCGCATCCGTGTACTTGCGCAGCATTGATGGCCGCAGCTCTTCAAACCGTTGCTTCAACTGGCTTTTGTTCAGCACGCGGCGCAAGCGGCCCGCTTCGTCGGTTTCAACCACCAGTTCTTCCTTTAGCTTGGTCATGTCCTCGTCGAGGCGGTTGAGGCCACTGGTGTTGGTTTGGGTGAAGCTGCGCACGAGCAGCCGAAACACGTGCCCCTCGGAACCGGCGCGCAGCAGGGTCTTCTCAAACACCGTTTCGGCCGTGTTTTCGTAGGCCGTATTGCCCAGGTGATGAAATGTTTGGACGGTGACGGTGCACACCTGGTTGGCTGGCAGCGCTGGCGGCGCCAAAACGCCGAAAACCGGGGCAACGGGAGGGGAGAGCAGAGCCATAAGCAACGGTTAGGAGTTGACTTTGACCTTGCCGGCTTTGATGTCAACCTTCGAACCGCCGCTAATCATGAGCCCGTCGGTGGTGGTGATGGTTTTGCTTTTGGCTTTTAAATCCATTTTTTTGGTGGCATCGGCCGAGATGTTTTCCTTGGCATCCATCGAGATGTTTTCCTTGGCTTTCATGGTGATGCTCTTCGACTTCGACGACACGGTGAATTCCTCGTCCGCGTCCATCGAAATGGTTTTGGCGTGGAGCTTGATGCTGCCTTTGTCGCCCGCTTCCAGCGTGATGTTGGGGCTGAGCACCGTCACGGGGCCATTGCTCTTGATGGTGATGCTGCCGTCGCCCTGAAAGCCGACCTGCACGGCCGTGCCCTTGTTGTTGGAGTTAGAGAGCAGGATGGTTTGCGCCCCTTTTTTGTCCGACATCACCACCTTGTTGCCACCCGCCGTTTGCATGCCTTTGAGGTGGTTGGCTTCGGTGCTATACTTGGCCCCCTGCGGGTTTTGCGGGTGAAACAGGTTGCCCAGCACCACGGGGAACTCGGCCAGGCTGTGCTCGTAGCCCACCAGCACCTGCGAGCCCACCTCCGGCGTGAAGAGCTGGCCTTTGCCGTGGCCCGAATAGGGCGTGCTCACCCGTACCCACCCGGTTTCGGCGTCGGTGGGTTTCTCCACTGACCAGTAGTAGCGCACCCGAATGCGGCCGAGGTTTTGCGGGTCGGCCACGTCGATTACCTCGGCCAGCTCGGGCACGCCCATGGGGGGCTGCACCTCGGCGTTGGGGGCCGGATGCTCAGCCGAGTCCGGCAGGGCCACGAAGCTGTTCTGATACTGGTCGTCCTGCACCGAATGGGTGACTTCGCAGAGACGGTAGCGGCCGTAGTCGTGCTGGGCTTGCGCCGTCACGCCCTGCACGGCAATGACCTTTCCCACGCCAAAGCCTGTGTTTTCGCCGTTGCCTTGAAACGTTACCAAGCCGCTGACCTGATTTGCCTTCCACTCCTTAATGGCCGTGTTCAACTGGTTCTGGCTGCGCACGTGGCGGTTGGCAATGAAGCGCGCGGGCTGGGCAAACAATTCCTCCGACTGCTTCAGCGCAAAGGCGGCGAAGGGGTTGAGCTGACTCAGGGCCTGGCTGCTCGACGTGCCTTCGTAGGGGCGGTGGGCCAAGTAGTCGTAGCGGTTCATCGTAAACTTGGCCGGCAGCAACTCCACTGCCATCGAAAAGCCCTCGGCCCCCACCACCGTGAAGGGCAAGGCGGCGCCGTCGCTGGGCTTGCCCAGGCAAATGGCCTCGCCGTCGTAATAAAACCATTCACCGTAAGCGTCGGCCAATCGGCGCAAAAACACGTAGTTGCTCTCGCTGTACTGCACCGTGTACTTGACCGCGTCCTGGTGCTGCGGCTGAAGGGCGTTGTACGTCACGGCGTTTTTGGGGTAAGGCCGTAGCACTTCCGTAAAAATATCGCGCAGCCCTTTCTTCAGAAACGTGCGGCGCTGGGTGCCGTCTTCCAGCAAATACGTGGGACTGAATCCGCTTAGCACGAAGCTGTGCGCGAAATCGCCGGAGTTGGAAAGGGCAATGTGGGTGATGACGCCTTTAAACACCAGCGGCGGATGGGTCGTCACGACCCGCGGCGTGAGGGTAATGGAAATATTTTTCCCGCAGTATTTTTCGTGTGCCTGATGAAAAAAACCGTCGCTTCGTTCCTGCTCCAGCATCTCATAAGGCACCGCCACCTGGAAAGAATGGTGCGAAAACAACTCTTGCCGGATGGAAATGCTGTGGTAGTCAGTCAACGGCGAACTTCCATCAACGCTTATTTTTACGTCTACTGCAATAGCCATTACGAAGAGAGTCGTTAATTTATGAAAAAAGCACGCTTTAGCAGCCCCAGCTGAACTGTAGGAGCTTACGTATACGCAAAGTAGTAAAACAGTTCCCAATGCCCCCCAAACCCGCCGCTTTCGCTACCGACCAACAACGCCTTGCCCGCGCCGGGCGCCCCCGCCCGCTGCCGCCGCCCGCCATGGGCGACAAGACCAAGCTGAACCGTGTGGCCAGCACTAAAGCGGTGCCCAAGCCCGTGGTAATGAAGCAGAATACGCTTTTAATACGCGGCGGCAATGGCTCGCAGTGGAAAATTACGTTCGGCGATGGAAACAGCTTGAGCGTGGTGGACCTGACGCATTATCGGTTCAATCACGACATCGGCCACCGCCACATCGATTTAACCGGGGTTTTACCCGATTCCATTGGCCTTGATTTCAATGGCGGCGGTGCCTTCGGGCCAATTTCGGGTGTTGGAGGCGTCAATGTACTGTGGCACATGCGAGGCGAAACCAAGTGGTACGTTCCAGAAGTGCACGTATATTGGGGCGGTGCCCTGAGCACGGGCTGGGACGTTTCCAAAGTGACACCCGTGAAAAGCGCGGTTAGCGCGGCGGTCAGCGTTTCTATTTTTCTGGCTTGGGCCACTGAGTACGACACCCGAGGCGTTGGACGGCCTGCCAAAAGCGCTTGGGTGGCCAATGGCTTCAACTGGACGGGCTATTTCTATAGCGTGGGCGTCAGCATTCCCACCCCGTGGGGCTTCAATCTGGTGGGCAGTTATTTTTCCTCCGACATTCGTTCGATTCGGCACTTGGTCAACAAAAACCAACAGCCCACGACAACCACCGTGTGGTGGGGGGTCTCGCTGGGAGTGAGTTGGGGACTGCCTAAATCGGCCGCCATGCCCACGAGCTTGTTCGAAGCCGCTAAATTTGTCTTCAAGAAATCGTCGATGTCTGTTAGTAGGACGGAGTATGCTTTGGTCTACGGCAACGGCCAGGACTATAACGACAAACTGCCCGGCCGGCCAGACATCAGCGGCGTACAAGGGTTTCGAAAAGGAGAAGGCTTGTTCGACTGGCGTCTTGGCGTCAACCAAAACAATTATTAGGTTTCTGTTAAGCTTGCGCCCACCGCCATGGATTCCTCGTCCGCCTTGCCCATTGTCCTCCGCGTGGTCGTCCTCGTTGTGGTGGGAATCGTCATTTACAACTTCTTTTTCGCTGAGGCCGCGCCCAACCGGCAAGTCGTCTTCGTCAACCAAGAACTGGGAATAGCAGGCGAGGTGACGGGCTTTAATAAGGCGCGCGGCTACAAGATTTACATTAACTCTTCGGACACGCCCTACAATTTCGACCGCTTCGAGAACGCTCAAATTCAGCCCAACAACGGCCTCGGTTATTACCTTGAGCACGGCGATTCCCTCACCAAAAGCCCAAATTCGCCTATCGTCGTGGTCACGCGCAACGGGCAGGTGAGCGAATGGCACTTCGTGAAACCTGCCGCTCCGGCGCAATAGCCTGGGGCGGCCGGTGTAGCGAACGACTTACCGCCGTGCGGGCGCCCCACCCGGGCAACGACGTGCTGCGGAAGGAAAAGCCGCGCGTCTGAGTGGCCGGAGGAGTAAGCGTCGCATGGGCGTCTGATTAGCTCAGCGTGGTTGCCATTGAGACGGTTCAGCTAGAACGAATAGCAGGCAGTCCCAACTTACGTTGCCTATTACCGAAAAACCGAATTCTATCTGCGCTTCCGCCCGCCGCAAACATTCCACGCCGGCTTTCAAGGCCAGGTGGTGCACCAAGTAGCTGCCGGTGCCCGGCAAACCGACGCGGCTCGCGCGGAGGGGCATTTCGCCGGCCAGCGGGTTGAATCGGCCAATGCCAGTGCACGACTTGCGGCCAGCGCAGTCGCCTAATCTTCGTCGAAAAGCTGCACCTGGGTCTTGAGCAACGGAATCTGCTGCCGCTCGTTGCGCAGCGTCAGGCTGCCTTTCTTGAAAGCCTTGCTTACTTCGATGAAAAGCGTGATTGGGCTTTGGGGGTTGGCTTGGCTGAGCGTTTGGAAGGCGGCCATGGTTTCGGCTTCGTCGAAGGGGTTCAGCCGAATTTGGTGGCGGGCGCCGTGTTCGGTCTGTCCGTAGAGGTAGAGCTTGCGCGGCATCGCCTTGGGGCTGGGCTCTAATAGCTGCTGGCGGTAGGGGCCCAGGTCACGGCTAAGCGGGTCGCGCACGCGTTCGGCGTTCAGGTAGCGCAGGCTGTATTTGTAGAGGGTGAGCGGCTGGCTTATTTCTACTTTCCAGGGGTAACGGCGCAGGTACTGGTCCCACTTCTGCACGCCGAAGGTGCCGGCCGTGAGCTGCTGCTGCACGTCGGACGGCATCTGGGTGCGCACTTCCTGCAGCAGCTTGGCACGGTTGGCTGGGCCGTAAAACTGCTTAAAATCTACCGCCGATGGCTGGCCTTGAAAGCGGCCAACGAACGTCTGGTTGGTGCCGCCTAGCCAGAGCACCACTCCGCCCTTTGGAATGGTGCACACAATGAGGCTGGTGTAAGTGCCGTGCTGCTGCTTTTCGACGTCCCAATAACCTTGCTGGAGCAAGGCTTGAATTTCTTGCTGCGGCAAGGCAAAGTCACCCTCGTAAAACTGGTCTTCGGCGTACGAAAACCAGAGCATCCGCAGGCGCGTGGGCGCCGGCTGCCGTTCGTCGCCCACCGCCCACAGCGTGCCCGAGGCACCCCAGCTGCCTTCCAGTAAGTGGCCCGTGGGCACGGGGAGGGTTTTCCCGTCGGGGCGCATAAACTCGCCTGCGTGAATGGTGACAAAGTAGCCGTCGGCGGTGCAGGGAGCGGCCGCAAAGGCAAAATGTTCGGGTTGGTTCGGTTCCAAAGAATGCGGTTGGCTGCCTCCCACTGCGGCCAAGCCGAGCCAGCCGGCGAGGGAGAATAAACGCGGAGATTTAACCATAATGCTGACTGGGAATGGACCGATTCGGGACATTTGATTGCCAAAGAGCCTCAGTAGCCGAAAAACCGGACCTTAAGTTTTGACCAGGAGCAATCTCTTGCCTCCGGCGCCCAGCGACAGGCCGGCCGCGGTTGGGTTTTGGTTGAGCTCGACGTGGAGCATGGGCCCCTAGGCCGGGTACTGAGCGTATAAGGCTCGGAAGGCAGCTTAGGTTTTGGCTTCGCCGAAGGGCGAGATTTTCAGCAGTCGCTTGCGTCCGTAAGCACCCGTCAGGTAGAGCATGGCATTGCGCGGCACTGCCTTCCCTGATGGCGTCAGCAACTGCTGGGCGAAGGCTACCATGTTGGAGCTGAGGGGCAGGCCTGTGGCCTCGGCATTCAGGTAGCAAATGCCGTAATTGGCCAGCGTGACGGACTGGGAGAATTTGAGCTGCCACTGGTAGCGACGCAGGTACTCGCCCGAGAGGAAGTTGGCCCGCGAAAACGGGCATCGTTTCGTCGTCGGGGCGCACGAAGGCTCGGAACTGGATGGTCATCGGGTAGCCCTTGGCCGTGCACGGCCCAGTCGAGGGGCGAAAGGTTTCGGTTTAGTGAACCGGGGCATGGGACTTGCGACGCCAGTCCGCGCAGGCGACCAGCGGCAGATGTGAAGCAAACATGCGGGGGGCCGACACGGCTAGTCCTCGTTGAACACTTCAACCTTGGTCTTGGTAAGCGGAATCTGCTTGGCCTCGTTCTGGAGCGTCATGGTGGCTTTCTGGAAGGGTTTGTCAATCGTGAAAAGCAGCGTAATCGGGCTCTTGGGGCTGGCTGTGTGAAGGGCCCGGAAGGCGGCCAGCGTCTCGGCTTCGTCAAAGTCGCTGACCCGCACCTCGTATTGGGCGCCGTGCTCAGCCGTGCCGTGGAGGTAAAACCGGCGCGGCACGGGCTTAGGGGCGGGCGCGAGTACGAACTGACGGTAGGGTTCGAGGCCGTCGCGGGTGAGTGGGTTGAGGCGGCGCTCGGCGTTGACGCCATAGAAGGAATATTCGCGCAGGGCAAAAGGCACGTTGAAGGCGACTTGCCAGTTGTACGTTTTCAGGTACTCGTCCCACTGCTTCGTGCTGATGGTGCCGGCCTTGACTTCGACTTGCACCTTGGCCGGCATCTCTTCGCGCGTTTCCTTGACCATGCTCGTCCGCTCGGCGGGGCCATAGTAGTCTTGGTACTCGGCGGGGGAGGGCTGGAATTCCTGGGCCTGGTAGCGGCCGACCAGTACTTGGTTGCCGCCCGTGAGCCAGACCACGACCACGCCCTTGGGCAGCACGCACACGGTGAACGTGTGGTAAGTGACGGCCTTGTTTTTTTCCAGGTCCCAGGCGCCCTGCTTGAGCAGGGCGTGGAGCTTTTCCTGGGGCAGGGCGAACTCGCCCCGATAGAACTTGTCCTCGGCGTACGAGAACCAGCGTGCGGTGAGCCGCTCGGGCACGGCCTGGAACTCGTCGCCCACGGCCCACACCGTGCCCGAGGCCCCCCAGTTGCCGCGCAACGTGTGGCCGCTGGGCACGGGAAAACCGGTGCCCTGCGAGTTGATGAAGCTAGCGCTCTGGATGGTGACCCAATAATCGTCGGCCGCGCAGGGCCCGGCCGTTAGGCGGAACTTCTCGGTTTGGTACTTGTGCATGCGAGGGCGGGGGGAAGAGTGCGTGGGGTGGACTGGCCGCAGGCGGTGGGCACCTGGCCCAGACCAGCCAGTAGGGTCAGGCGAAAAAGCAGAGCAAAGCGCATGGGCGGGCAGCGTTAGCCGGGAAAGATGAGGCGTTTGGGGCGGTTCTTTTCGTCGCGGCGCTCGCCCATGCCCACGCGGTCGAGGCCGTCGGCTAGGCCCTGCAGGCCGATGCTGGCCGAGCGGCGGCGTAGGTAGCAGTGGCGCAGCATCACGGCCTGCCCCGGCGTGAGGGCCAGGGCCGCCACCTGCGCGTTGGGCGGTATTTGGCTCCACTCGTCGTCCAGCACCAGCGCGTGCCGCCCACTTGACCCGTGCATCAGACCGACTCCCGATAATTCAATAGCTGGAGAGTCTACTTTACGTCAAAGAACTGAACGGTGCTCTTAACCAGCGGAATGAACTCGCCACCGGCCTGCAGGGCCACGGTGGCCTGGGTTAGGCGTTCGTCGTGGTCCACGTATAGGGTGAGGGGCTCTTGCGGGTACTTGGCGTGCAATGTTTGGAAGGCCCGCAACGTCTCGGCTTCGTCGAAGGGGTCGATGCGCAGCTGACGCTTGCGCCCGTATTGCCCTCGCACGAACAGGTAAAGTTCGCGCGGCACGGCCTTGGCCTCGGCTGACAGCAGCTGCTTCCGGAAGGGCGTATGGTTCAAGTCCTGGTCGGCGCCGCGCGGGTCGGGAGCGTCGGGGTAGTTCGTGCGTTCGGCCGAAAAGTAGTCCACGCCATAGTCGTAGAGTTGCACTGGGTGGCGAAAGGCCAGCTTCCAGGAATATTTAGTTAAGTAGCCGTCCCACGGCTTGGCGCTGACGGTGCTGGCCGCCACGCGCGCCTGGGCTTCGGGCGGCATTTGGGCGCGCACTTCCAGCACGAGTTCGGTGCGGGTGGTGCCCGGGTTGAACAAGCCAAAATCGAAGCTCGTCTCGGTGGCTTGGTAGCGTCCGACCAGCACTTTGTTGCCTCCGCTTAGCCACAAGGCCACCCCGCCCGTGGGCAG
The DNA here is from genome assembly GCF_036388155.1 of Hymenobacter sp. NCBI lineage: Bacteria > Pseudomonadati > Bacteroidota > Cytophagia > Cytophagales > Hymenobacteraceae > Hymenobacter > Hymenobacter sp. Next base: position 12,566 of record NZ_DASVSI010000033.1, read on the forward strand.
CAGGCACACAGTCAACTGCGTGTAGGTGGCGTGCTGCTGGGTGCGGGTGTCCCAAAAGCCGGTTCTCAGCAAAGCCTGCATGCGCTGCTGCGGCAAGAGAAAATGCCCTTCGTAAAACTTGTCGTCGGCGTACGAAAACCACAGCAGTTCCAGGCTGTCCGGGGCCGGCACGAGGCCGCCGGGCATGCCCGTGCCCGAGGCGCCCCAACTGCCGGTGAGTAGCTGGCCGGAGGGCACGGGCAAAATGTCGCCGGAAGGCAACACGAAGTTGCCGCGGTAAATGGTGGCGGGGTAGCCGTCGGGCACTGCCGGTCCGGCGGCAATTTCAAAAAGGTCGGTTGGTGGGTTCACAGCGGGCGTATCGGGCGTGCTTTGCCGGCAGGCCGGCAGGAGCAGCGTAGCCAACAGGCAGGCAATAAGGAAAGGAAGGCGAAGCATGGTGGGATGGGGCGGGGGATAGGGGCGGTTAGCCCACGATGCGCTGGCGCCGGACGCGTTGCGTGGTCTCGTCGCGCAGGGCCCCCAGTCCCAGCTCGCTACTGGCTGAGCGGTGCAGGTACTTGTTGCGGACCCCGACAGAAATGGGGTCTGCTCCTAATACAAAGGCGGCGCGGGCCGGCGGATGGTATCGGCCGAGGGCGGAATCCTTCAGCCGGCGCGCCAGCATAACCAAATCCGCGGGCACGTTGTAGCGCCTGAACTGCGCCTCCGTGAACACGGCGTTGTTCTCGTCCACCTGCGCCAGTTGCAGGCCCAGGCCGCTCTTGGTGGCCAGCAACACCATCACTAGCAGTGAAATAAATTGGTAATGGTGGTGCACGTTGCGCTTGCCCACGATGCGGTGAATCACGCGCATGTTGTCCGTTTTGGAGTAGACGTACTGGGGCTCGTCCACAAGTTGGGCACGGGTGTACCAGCCGTCGCGCACGAGCTGGGCCCGTTCCTGGTCGTTATAAAACTCACGCCGCTCCGTTTCTATTTCCTTGTATCCGCCCCCAATGTCGGAGTGTGCACCCGGTATAGTGTATTCGTAGCCAATGCCGGCGGCAATCGAACTTTGGATGTTGGTGGAAGGAAAGTTGAGGCGGTACTCGTCGCCGGCCACTAAATGCACTACCCGCTTGGCGTTGCCACCAATGGCCAAGCCCAGTTCGGCCACGTCGTTGCTGAATTCCCGAGAAGGCTGGGAGCCCAGGTGGCCCATGGCCCGGCCCAGGTTGCCGGTTTTGGCGGGCGTGTTGTCGTAGGAAGAAACGGTGTCGAAAAGCCCTACGAACTTAATGGTGACCCGTGCCGTGGGCTGGCCCGGCCACGTCTGGAGCGCCGCGCGACGTGACACAAAGTGCCGAGCCGCGGCCGACCCCCGGCTAAAGCCAAAAACATCGACCACAATCTCCCCGATTTGCTGCTTCTTGGGATTGAAAGGCAGCGCCGCGATTGCGTTGCGCAAAAATCCTTAGCCCCTTGGTCACTTTGTTGGTAATGCCGGTGGGGCCCGAGCCAAACGCATAGCCCTGCTGGTCTTCGGCATAGTAGGTGGAGGAAGTCACGTTGCCGTTCACCGCGGACGTGTAGTTGGTGCCGGCTCCTTCCACGTACACCGATACTTCAAACTTTGCGGGGATGCGCCGCTTGTTCATTTCCTCCATGATGGAAACGTTCGAGTAGAAGTTGGTGTAGCTGTCGCTGGTGCCAAACCGTTGCACAATTTGCTGGGCTTTCGCCGTTTTCAAACGGGCAAGGGTGCTGTTGTACCGGTTGTTGCGTGTGCCGTCAAAGAAAATAGCGGCGTACACGGTGATGCGTTCGAACCCGTCCGGGCTGAGCGGCGGGCCCACTTTTCCCTTGCCTCGGCCCGGTTGTTTGATGTTGGTTAAGCGGGTGTGTCCAGTAGCAGCCATGAAGAAAAGAGTGGAACGGCAAACAAAGGAGAATGCTAGTGCGGGGCTAGGCCGCGTCATCGTTAAACAGCAGCGGGCATAGGTTCATCAAGGTAGTCCGCACGGCTTCGGCCTGGGCAGGCGCGGGGGTGCCGGGCACTGCAATTTGTAAGGTGTTGACGATGCTGATTTTGCCGCCCACCGCGCACATGATAGTGCTTTTTTCAAGCAGCGGGTGGCTGGCAGGGCTCAGCACCTGCACCAAATCGAACACGTCCTGCCAAAGCAACGGCGCGGGCACGCAAGGGGTGTTGTTTTTGAGCGCACAGGTTCCAAAGGGAATGAAGGTTTTATCCAGGCTGGTGGCTAATTTCTCTTGTAGGTAGTTGCTTTGGTGGCTCGTCACGCGCAACGGGCTAGGTACCGTGCCCTTGTCGCAGCGGCAAATGGCGCCATCGCACACAAGTTCTTGTCCAATCTGGCTCATAGGCGGGTGAGAAGGAGAGTGTATTCTTTGTTGTATTGCTCGGCCAAGCGAGCGTACACCGTCATTTCGACGCGCTCGGGCAGTCCGGTGGCTTCAGTTAGCACGTACGTGGCTTGATAGCCAAAATGCGCCGCCAGCGCTGCATCGACGGGCGCGCTCGGCCTCACTGCAGCCAGTGCGCTTGCGATGTGCTGCGTAATGGCCGGTACGTCGGTGCGTTGGGAATCGAGCGTGCCGCGCACCACTAACGTGGTCAGGCTTGGTGCTTCGGTGGAAGTGTGCGTGAGCTGCTCCGAAAAGCTTAGCGCAAAATTCTCGAAAAAGCGAGGAAACGTGCGCCCGGCATCGTCGATGGGCGGCGTTTTTAGTAACGTGAATAAAGTGAGGTAGAGGTAATCGAACTGCAAGGAATTTAACAGGTTGCTAGGGGCTCGTACCTGCTGGTCGAGGTATATAATCAGGTAGCTCGTAATTTCGTCGTCCGGACTGCTTATGCGGCGCAGGTCGGTTTTCAATTCCTCCCACCGGTGTTGCACGGCTTCAGCGTTGAGCAGCGCCAGGGGCTGGCCCAGGGGCCCCACTTCCACCACCCATTCGTAGAGCACCGCCAACCGCAGGGCTAGCTCTTCGAGTGGCTCCGGGCCGTCTTTTTGCAGGAACGGCGGCGTTACCCGTAACTCCACTTCGTGATGATGGCCCCGCAGCCGGGCCACGAGAGCAATTTCTTTCGTTATCGTCGTCGTGTGGTACTCGCCTAGCTTGTACTCTTCCCACGTGGCAGCAGCCCGAAATGCGGCGTTCGCCGGCATACTCACGCGCGGCCACTTGGCAACCGGCTGGTCAAAGGAAGCAGGGAAAGCGTTGGGCAGAACCGCCATAGAAAAACGGGGAATCAAATTAAGGAACTGCCGACGTCCCCTTGGGCTCTTAGCTGGCCTAAGGGGACGTCGGTTAGGTTAGGCTTTGCTCCATTTGATGTCGCTGCCTAGTATTTTGGCCACGGCACCAGCGGCTATTTCTATGTCATCGGCGGCTTTCACCACCACTTTTTTGCTGCCGGCTTTCAAATGCAAGTCTTCCTTCACCGCCGTGAGGGAGAGCTCCTTATTGGCGCGAACGTACACGCCGTCTTGCTCTGTCTCGACCATGATATTTTTCTTGGCCGCCAGCGTAATGTCCTCCCCGGCGCGCATCGAAAT
>NZ_DASVSI010000034.1:0-48607 GCF_036388155.1 Hymenobacter sp.
CCTGGCCCCTCTCCAAAAGAGGGGAGCCGAGAGGCGTCTGACGGATGAGCTTGGTAGTACTGGCATCAACAAAAAAGCCCCAACTCTGGATTGAGTCGGAGCTTCTATTATCGTCAGGCTCCCCTCTCTTTTAGAGAGAGGCCGGGGGTGAGGTTCCGCGGGGCTGGGGCGCTGGGTCTAGCGGCGCTTGTTGCCCTTGTGGGCGCCCTTCGCCATGCCGCCGCCTTTGCCGCCCTTGTCATAGTCGCGGTAGCCGCGAGGGGCACCGCCGCCACGGTTCTTGCGCTCATCGGCCTCGCGCTTCTTCACGTGGTCGGGGCGGTCATCGACTAGCTCAAAGTCGATGGTCCGGTCCAGGAGGTTGGCCGATTTAACTACTACATCCATCACATCACCGAACTGGATGATGCGCTTGGTGCGGCGACCCACGATGCGGTAGTTGTCCTTGTCGAGCTCGAATTCATCACCGGGAATGTCCGAGAGGCGCACCATGCCTTCGCACTTGTTCTCCTCGATTTCGATGTACATGCCGCGCTCGGTGAGGCCGGAAACCACGCCCTTGAACGTGTTGCCGATTTCGTCAGCCATGAACTCCACCTGTTTGAACTTGATGCTGGCGCGCTCGGCGTTGGCGGCGAGTTTTTCGCGGGCCGAGGAGTGCTTGCACTCTTCTTCCACGGGCTCCACCGGTACGTTCTTTCCGCCGAGCAGGTAGTGCTCGAGCAGGCGGTGGGCCATCATATCCGGATAGCGGCGGATGGGTGAGGTGAAGTGCGAGTAGTGGTCGAAGGCCAGGCCGAAGTGGCCCAGCGGCTCGGTGCTGTAAATGGCCTTGGCCATGGTCCGAATGGCGAGGCCTTGGAGCACGTTTTGCTCGGGCTTGCCCACCACTTCGGAGCTCAGGTTGTTGAGCTCGGTGCTGATTTTTTTCGGGTTGTCGAGCTTCAGCTTGTAGCCGAATTTCTGGGCGAAGAGGGCGAAGGTTTGGAGGCGTTCGGGCTCAGGCGCATCGTGGGTGCGGTACACCATGGTGAAGCGCGGCTTGGTCTTTTTGAGGTTGAACACGAACTCGGCCACCTTGCGGTTGGCCAGCAGCATGAACTCCTCAATCATCTTGTGCGCGTCCTTGCGCTCCTTCACGTACACGCCGAGGGGTTTGCCGTGCTCATCTAGCCGGAACTTCACTTCCTGGGTTTCGAAGGTGATGGCACCTTGCTTGAAGCGCTGGGCGCAGATTTTATGCGCCATGTCGTTGAGCACATTTATCTCCTCGGCATAGTCGCCCTCCTTGCTTTCGATGCGCTCTTGGGCCTCCTCGTAGCTGAAGCGGCGGTCGGAGTGAATGATGGTTTTGCCGAACCACGACTCGTAGAGTTTACCATTTTCGTCGAGCTCAAACACGGCCGAGAAAGTCAGTTTGTCTTCGTGCGGGCGCAGCGAGCAGAGGCCGTTGCTCAGGCGCTCGGGCAGCATCGGAATCACGCGGTCGACTAAGTAAACCGACGTAGCGCGGTGCTTTCCCTCGCGCTCCAGCTCGGTGCCGGGGCGGACGTAGTGGGTCACGTCGGCGATGTGCACGCCAATTTCCCAGTGGCCGTTTTCCAGCTTCTCGATGCTCAGAGCATCGTCAAAGTCCTTGGCGTCGGCGGGGTCGATGGTAAAGGTGGTGACGTTGCGGAAGTCGCGGCGGCGGGCAATCTCATCCTGCTCAATCAACTCGCTGATGCCTTCCGATTCGGTCTCCACTTCCTCAGGGAATTCGAAGGGCAGGCCAAACTCGGCCATGATGGCGTTTATCTCGGCTTCGTTGCCGCCGGCCGCGCCGAAGTTGCGGATGACCTCTCCCACCGGCTGGCGGCTGCTGTCCTCCGGAAACTCGTTGATGCGGACCAGCACCTTGTCGCCGTTGCGCGAATCGTGCAGCAAATGCGGCGGCACAAACACGTCGAAGTAAACCTTGCGGTTATCAGGCTTCACAAACCCGAGCGTGCCCTGAATCTGGATGCGGCCCACTACCTCGGGGCGCTGGCGCTTGAGCACTTCCACCACGTCGCCCATGGGGCGGCCGTCGCGGGAGTTGCGCAGGCGCACCCGCACCACGTCGCCCTGCAGGGCAAACTTGAGCTGGTCGGTAAACACGCGAATGTCGTCGCCGGCGTCCACGCCCTCGGGCACGACAAAAGCGAAGTTGGGCGTCGCCAAATCCACCGTGCCAATGACCGTATTGGCCGGGGCGCGCTCGGGGCGGTCGTCGCCGTCGGCGTAGTCGAAACCGGCGTAGCGGCGGCGGTGCACAATGGGGTCCTGGCCAAACTCGGCCTGCACCGAACGATTGCGCGGGGGCTGCACCGGCAAGTCGGCTTTTTTGCTCGATTTCTTGGCGTTAGACGGCATCAGCGCGGTGGCCACAGCGTCAGTGTCAGCCAAGCGGTATTCGTCGTTCTGAAGCAGCGTAATCAGGCCGTTTTTGCGCAGAACTTTGATGTGGGCGAAGATTTCCTCGCGCTGTCCCTTGGTCGTGACGCCGAGGCGGCGCGACAGCTGGCGGTAGGCCAGCACTTTGGTAGGATTGTCGGCGAAGACACGCAGCACTTGGTCTTGCGTGATGGCCGTGGGTTCGGGCTTTTCGCGCTTGGCGCGGGGAGCCCGGGTGTTTTCGGGGGTGTTCATGTGAAAAAGACAGCCGCCGAAAGTTGATTGGTCGCAGGCGGCAAAAGCGGAAATTGATTGGCCGAATGAATCGGCACGGTAAGTAAAACGCGGCAGAAGCCGGTAGGTTGTAGCGCGGACTTTTAGTCCGCGAGTAGCAGCACAAGGAGTCTTGTAAAAAAGCGACAGAAGCTGCATCTGTCGGCGCAAGGTATCAATCAGGCGCAGGTCCGGGCCAGAGCATTTGAATTCGCGGACTAAAAGTCCGCGCTACGTTACGCCCGGCTGGCCACGGCGGCTTCGATGTCCGCCAAGCTGTCCTTCGGGATGGCGGCCAGCAGGCCTTGGGTGTATTCGTGCTGCGGAGCGGCGTAGATGGCTGCCGCCGGGCCGCTCTCCACGATGCGGCCCTGGTGCATGACCAGCAGCCGGTCGCTCATAAACCGGGCCACGGACAGGTCGTGCGTGATGAACAGATAGGTGATGCCGAACTCGCGTTTGAGGTCGTTGAGCAGGTTGAGAACCTGCGCCTGCACCGACACATCAAGGGCCGAAACCGACTCGTCGCAGACAATCAGCTTGGGCTGCAAAGCCAGCGCCCGGGCAATGCAGATGCGCTGCCGCTGCCCGCCGCTGAACTCGTGCGGGTAGCGCTGGAAATGCTCCTCGCGCAGCCCCACGGTGCGCAGCAGCTCCATCACTTTCGCCTTTTGCTGTTGGCGGGTGCCGCCCACGTTATGCACGCGCATCGGCTCCCAAATGGCCTCGCCCACCGTCAGCATGGGATTGAGGGCGGCGTAGGGGTCCTGGAACACCAGCTGCAAATCGCGCCGACGGCGGCGCAAGTCACCACTGGACAGCTTGGCCAGGTCAGTTCCTTCAAACAGGATGCTGCCGGCCGTTGGTTCCGTGAGGCGGAGCAGCGCCCGGCCGAGCGTAGTCTTACCGCAGCCGGACTCCCCTACCAGCCCGATGGTCTCGCCGGGATAGAGCGTGAAGCTGACATCGTCCACCGCCCGCACGTAGTCGGTGGCCCGACGGAAGAAACCCTTGCGAAGCGGGAAGTAGACCTGGAGGTTTTGAACCTGGAGAAGCGGTTCGGTGGCGTTGGGCTTGTCAGCCACGACGGGCTCGCTGACGGGCGCCGAAGTAAGCTTGGCAGGGCGTGGAACATCGCCAATTTGCCCATGTTCCACGGGGAACGTTTTGGCGGTTTCAATTTTATCCCGTAACTGCTGCTGCTCCACTTCGGGCGAAGATTCCGCAAGTGCCTCATCTGGCAGCGGAAGCACGGGCGCCGGCTGGGCAAAAAGCTGCCCGCTGGCATCTTCCCCCATGAAATCAGCTACCACAGGCAGGCGTTTTTTGCCCACCGAGAGCCGCGGACGACACGCCAACAGCCCTTTTGTGTACGGATGTTGCGGATTTGAAAAAATATCCAGCACCCTCCCCTGTTCCACGACCTTGCCCCGATACATCACCAGAATGCGGTCGGCGATTTCGGCCACCACGCCGAGGTCGTGGGTGATGAAGAGGACGGCCGTGTTGTGCTGGCGGCGTAGGTCGTCGATGAGGCGCAACATGCGGGCCTGCACCGTCACGTCGAGAGCCGTGGTGGGCTCGTCAGCGATGAGCAGGGCCGGGCGGCAGGCCATGGCCATGGCAATCATCACACGCTGCTTCTGGCCCCCCGAGATTTCGTGCGGGTAGCTGTTGAAGATGGCTTCGGGGCGCGGCAGCTGCGCTTCGGCAAACAGCTGAATGGTGCGCTCCTTGGCGGCCTGCTTGGTGCAATCGGTGTGCAGCAGCAGGGCCTCCACCACCTGGCTGCCGCAGGTGTACACGGGGTTCAGCGAGGTCATCGGCTCCTGGAAAATCATCCCAATGTCATTGCCGCGCACCTGGCGCAGGTCCGTTTCAGAGAGTTTCAGCAGGTCCGTTTCGCCAAGCTTTTCGGAGAGAAAGATGGTTTTGCCGCTGGCAATGCGGCCGGGCGGCATCGGAATCAGCCCCAGCAGGGCCAGCGACGTCACGGATTTGCCCGAGCCCGACTCGCCCACAATGGCCAGCGTCTCGCCCCTATTCAGCTCAAACGACACGTTATCCACGGCCCGCACGTCGCCGCGGTGGCTGGAGAAGTCAATAGTGAGGTTGGAAACGGTGAGCAGGGGGTTGGGCACGGAGGGGATTAAGGGTAGCGGTTGTGGGCAGTTTAGGTATGCAAGAACGTCATGTACGCAGGAACGTGTGGTACTTTGTTCCCAAAAGCCCTTCTCCTATGAGTTACGACCTAATGGTTTTCAGCCAAGAGGCAGCCCCGAAAACGAAGGATGAATTTATGGCTTGGTATGACACCCAAACGGAATGGGCAGAGGAGCATACCTACGATGACCCAGCTGTTACTACTCCTAGCCTTCAGGCTTGGTTAATAGAGATGGAGCATACTTTTCCGGACATGAATGGTCCTAATGCGACCGATGACCACACAAGTGATTACGAAACGGACTATTGCATTGGCCGTGTGGTTATATATGCGGCCTTCAGCTGGTCCTTAACAGAAAAAGCATACGAAACGGCTCATCGGTTGGGGCAAAAGCATCAAGTTGGCTTTTACGATTGCAGTTTTGAAGGCCCGATACTACTCCCTGAAAACGGCGAATTAAAGCCAATGGAAGAGCCTGACAAGCTGAATACTGACTTGAAGAAGCCTTGGTGGAGGTTGTGGTAGCGGACCTAATGCGCCTCTCCCCTAATTAAGCCAGATTCTCAGAGTCAGGAGCTACCAAAGGGGCGCGCTCCGTGGCAACGGCTTGGTTCTGCTCTTCCTGCTTGAAAAAACGGCTCTGATTCAGCAGAATCAAGGCTACACCGATGAAAATGGACGAGTCGGCGATGTTGAAGATGGGCCAGAGCGAAACGTACTTCCCTCCTAGCAGCGGCCAGTTCTGGGGCAAAAAGCCTTCGTAGATGTCCACGTAGAGCATGTCAATTACCTGGCCGTAGAACCAGCGCGTAGGCGAGGCAAATGGTGCATTGTTGTAAACGATGCCGTAGAAAATTGAGTCAATCAGGTTGCCGACGGCGCCGCCCAGAATCAGGGCCATGCAGGCGATGTAGCCGCCTGATGCCCGCTGCCGGCAAAGGCGAATAATGTAGTAGCTCAACCCAAAGACGGCTACTAGGCGAAAAGCCGTCAGAACCAGCTTGCCGTAGGGAGCCGGCAGCTCAGCCCCGAAAGCCATGCCCGGGTTCAGCGTGTAATGGAGCTTAAACCAGTTGCCAAATACCGGAATTTCTCCCGCCATGCCGGGCTGCATGTAGGTGTGCACGGCCCACTTCGAGAGCTGGTCGATGGCAATAATGAGCAGGGCCAGCAGGAAGAATTTGGCCGCGTTTTGCTGGCGAGTGGTGAGGGTTGGGTGCATTCAGACGGTGCCAAAAGTGGCGAGAGCGACGGCCTGTTTTATTACCGTCTTTTTGTACCTTTTATAACTGACTGTCTGGCCTTTTGAGCCTAAATAGACGAGCTTATTGAGCGTTTGTGCGACCGAGGACTCACCGGGGTTTCGAGGCCCCGACGAGTCGTTCAGCATCAAGCAGTTGCAACCTCCAAATGCACGGGCACGGAGTAGTCATCAAATTCGAGCACGGAACCGCCGTTCACATCGGCCGCAAACGTCAGGGCGAGGGCCTGCGTTTCGGTGCGGATGTAGTCACCGAACGCGGCCACGGCGGCTGTGAGCTCGGGCTGGGCATCTGCCAAAGTGACGCGGATTTTGTCCTGCACTTCCAGGCCTGAGTCTTTGCGCAGGTTTTGGAGGCGGTTCACCAGCTCGCGGGCGAGGCCTTCCTGGCGCAGTTCGTCGGTCAGGGTCACGTCGAGGGCCACGGTGAGGGGGCCGTCGGTGGCCACGAGCCAGCCGGGCAGGTCGTCGGTACGGATTTCCACATCTTCAAGTACGAACTTGATGCCATGCCCCATTACTTCTAGAGTCAGTTCACCGACTTTCTCTAGATGGGCAATTTCATCTTCGTTCATTTCTTGAATCCGACGCGCGATGTTCTGCATACGAGGGCCGTATTTCTTGCCTAAAACCTTAAAATTCGGCTTCACAGACTTTACCAATACGCCGTGGGTGTCGTCGAGGAATTCGATGTGCTTCACGTTGATTTCGGCGCAAATCAGGTCCTCCACGAGGCCCACTTGCTCCTTGGTCGAGTCGTTCAGCACCGGCACCAGGATGCGCTGCAGGGGCTGGCGCACCTTCAGCACCGACTTTTTGCGCAGCGAGTGAGCCAGCGAGCTGATGCGCTGGGCCAGCTCCATGCGCTCCTCCAGCTTCTGGTCGATGCGGGCAGCGTCGGCTTCCACCAACAGCCCCAGATGCACCGATTCCGGGGCCAGGGGCGTGTTTTTGGCCACGGCTTCGGCGCGCATGCAATCGGTCATGTTCTTGTACAGCCACTCGCCGAAAAACGGCGCGATGGGCGACATCAGCTGCGCCACCACCACCAGGCATTCCTGCAGGGTTTCGTAGGCAGCGCGCTTGTCCTGAGTCAGTTCGCCTTTCCAGAAACGGCGGCGCGAGAGGCGCACGTACCAGTTCGAGAGCTGGTCGGTCACGAAATCCTGGATGGCGCGGGCGGCCTTCGTGGGGTCGTAGCTATCCAGGTAGCCGCGCACTTCCACAATCAGCGACTGCAGTTTGCTGAGCACCCAGCGGTCCAACTCGCTCAAATCCGACTGCGAAATGCGGTCGAATTCACGAGTCTGGAAGTCGTCCAGATTCGCGTAAAGCGCATAGAACGAGTACGTATTGAACAGCGTACCGAAGAAGCGGCGTTGCACCTCGGTCACACCGGCGGGGTCAAACTTGAGGTTATCCCACGGTGGCGCGTTGGCGATGAGGTACCAGCGGGTGGCATCGGGGCCGAACTGCTTGATGGTGGCAAACGGGTCCACGGCGTTGCCGAGGCGCTTGCTCATCTTCTGGCCGTCCTTGGCGAGCACCAAGCCGTTGGCCATCACGTTTTTGAAGGCCACGGAATCTTCCAGCATCACCGCCAGGGCGTGCAGCGTGAAGAACCAGCCGCGAGTTTGGTCCACGCCTTCGGCAATGAAATCGGCGGGGAAATTCTTCTGGAATTTTTCGCCGTTTTCGATGGGGTAATGCCACTGCGCGTAGGGCATGGCACCGGAGTCAAACCACACGTCGATGAGGTCCGTCTCGCGGTACATGGGCAGGCCGCTGGGCGAAACGAGGAAAATATCGTCCACGTAGGGCCGGTGCAGGTCTACTTTGGGTTCCTGGTTCCTGGTTGCTGGTTGCTGGTTGTCGTTCGAACCAGAAACCAGAGACGAGGAACCAGAAACCCGATACGGGTTGTGGGTCATGACTTCGGCCGCGACGGCCTTGTCAATCTCCATTTTCAGCTGCTCGATGCTGCCGATGCACAGCTCCTCGGTGCCGTCCTGCGTGCGCCAGATGGGCAGCGGCGTGCCCCAGTAGCGCGAGCGGCTGAGGTTCCAGTCCACCAGGTTTTCCAGCCAGTTGCCGAAGCGGCCGGCGCCGGTGCTTTCGGGCTTCCAGTTGATGGTTTTGTTGAGTTCGATGAGCCGGTCCTTCACCGCCGTGGTCTTGATAAACCAGGAATCGAGCGGGTAGTAGAGCACGGGCTTGTCGGTGCGCCAGCAGTGCGGGTAGGTATGCTCGTACTTCTCCACTTTGAAGGCCGTGCCATCCCCTTTCATCTTGATGACAATGCTCTCGTCCAGCGTCTTGTAGTCGACACCAGTTTCGTCGTGGCCGTCGTAGTTCTTCACCCAGCGGCCCGCAAACTCGCCCATTTGAGCCACGTAGCGGCCCGTCCGGTCCACGATGGGACCGAGCGTGCCTTCGGCATCCGGCACCATCAGCGCCGGGATATCGGCCAGTTGCGCGGCCCGGAAGTCATCGGCCCCAAACGTGGGCGAGATGTGCACGATGCCCGTGCCGTCTTCGGTGGTTACAAAGTCAGCAGGGATGACACGAAAACCCTTTTCTTCGCCTTCGAAGTGTGGGAAACCAGCTTCGATTCCAAATAGCCGTTCATATTTGATTCCAGCTAGTTCAGCTCCAGTGAATTCTCCTAAAACTTTGAATGGCAAATATTTGCCGTTCGATGTAGCAGGACCTGTCCATTTCTCTACTGACGGCAATACACCATGACCTACAGGATAGGTTGTAGTGTAGTCGAAGTACGAAGTGAAACGGCTTTTTGCCAACAATACATTGACTAGCTCACCAGTGTATTGATTTTTAGTTTGAATAAGTTGATAGACGATTTTTGGGCCCACAGCCAAGCCTGTGTTAGCAGGCAGAGTCCAAGGCGTAGTTGTCCAAGCTAATACAAAAGTTTCGGCGGGGTCTTCAACCTCAAAAAGCTTCTCAGACGCAGCGTCGCGCTTCACCTTGAACTGAGCTACAACTGTCGTATCCTTTACGGGCCGATAAGTACCCTCTTGGCTCAATTCGTGGCTACTTAAGCCAGTGCCCGCGGCCGGCGAGTACGGCTGAATGGTATAGCCCTTATACAGCAAGCCCTTGTCATAAAGCTTCTTGAGCAGCGCCCAGCAGCTTTCGATGTACTCCGGCTCGAAGGTCACGTAAGGGTCGTCGAGGTCGACCCAGTAGCCCATTTTCTCGGTCAGGTCGTCCCATTGCGCCTTGAAGCGCATCACGGTTTCGCGGCAGCGTTGGTTGTACTCCTCGACGCTGACTTTCTTGCCGATATCCTCCTTCGTGATGCCGAGCTCCTTCTCCACCTGCAGCTCGATGGGCAGGCCGTGGGTATCCCAGCCGCCTTTGCGAGGCACTTGCTTGCCCAGCAGCGTCTGGTAGCGGCAGAAGATGTCCTTCACCGTGCGCGCCATCACGTGGTGGATGCCGGGGGCGCCGTTGGCCGAGGGCGGGCCTTCGTAAAACACGAACGTGGGCTGGCCTTCGCGGCTGCTCACGCTCTTTTCAAAGATGCCGTGCTCCTTCCACCAGGCGAGGATGTCCTCGCCCACCTGGCCGTAATTGAGCGGCTGCTTGTACTCGGGGTATTTCATGTTTCTCTTTCTATATCTTTTCAATCGGCTGTCATGCTGAGCCTGAGAAGCATCTTATCACGTTCAAACGAATCGTTCAGCGGTGATGAGATGCTTCGCAAGCTCAGCATGACAAGAGGCGCGGGAGAGATGCTTCGGCTGCGCGGACGCCAGATGAAGCATGACGTTCTTTTTTATTCTGGTAATCTGAGGGTCTTAAATCTCATACGTACCGACTTCGCCTTCCTTTTTCATTCGGGCGAGGTTCAATTCCTGGTCATCGTCTTCTTCGTGGTACGACTCGTCATAATGGCGAATCAAAGCGTCGTTATCAATGAGGTTGCCTTTGCCATGGTCGAACGTAATGAGCATGGCGGGCAGCAAAATCAGGTTGGAGAAGTTGGTGATTAACAACGAAGCCGACATTAACAATCCCAAAGCTTTGGTGCCACCGAATTCGCTGAAGGCAAAAATGCTGAAACCGACGAACAACACGATGCTGGTGTAAATCATGCTGGTGCCCGCCTCGCTTAGCGTAACCGATACGGCTTCGCGCACCCGGTGGCCATTGAGGGCCATTTCCTGGCGGAATTTGGCCAGCAGGTGAATGGAGTTGTCCCCATCAATACCCAGTGCAATCACGAAAATCAGGGCGGTGCTGGGCTTGAGCGGGATGTTGAAAAAGCCCATAATACCGGCCGTCAATACCAGCGTCACGGCATTCGGAATGAGGGCAAACAGCACCGTGCGAGCCGAGCGGAAGAGGATAAGCACCACCAAGCCTACCAGACCAAAGGCCAGCAGCAGGCTTTCGCGCAGGGTGTGAATGATGTATTCGTTGCCTTTGGTGAAGATGATGGTGGTGCCGGTGGGCCGAATATCCATGCCCGAACCGGTGAAAATGCGGTTCATCTCGGGCAGGATGCGCTTGTTCATCAGCGAATCGAGGTTCTGCGAGCCGATATCGGCGATTTTGAGGCTGATGCGGGCCCTCTGGCCGGTACTGTCGGCGAAGGACCGCAGGAGCTTGCTGTTCATGCCCGCCTCATTGCCGGCACCCTTCGAATTGGCCAAGGCGGTGAGAATGTAGGGACGTTCCGAGTTATCGGGCAGGCGGAAGAACTTGGGGTCGCCGTTGTAAAAAGCCTGGGTGCTGGCCTTGAGGAAGGTAACCAGGCTGACGGGCGGCGACAGCTCCGGTTGTGTGCGCAGAAACTTCTCAAACTGGTCGATTTTCTCCAGGTTTTTAAGCTTCAGTAAGCCGCGCTTTTTGTGGGTATCGACTTCGAATTCCAAGGGCATCACGCCGTTAAAGTGGCTTTCGAAAAAGGCCAAATCGGCGTTGACGGAGCTTTTCTTGGGCAAATCGTCGACCATGTAGGAGACAGATTCGATACGCGAAATGCCGAATGCCGCGCCCGCTACCATCACCAGGGCCGCGACATATACCGTGGGCCGGCGGTCGAGCACAAGGTGGTCGAAAAACTCCAGCAGCTTGGTGAGCGGCTTGGCATCAAGGTGCTCTAGTTGCTTAGGCGTGGGCGGCGGCAACATGCTGAACACGGCCGGAATCAGAATAAAACTGATGAGGAAGGCTGCGAAAATGTTGATTGTGGCCACCAGGCCGAACTGGTACAGAATCGAAATATCGGTGAAGGCAAACACGATGAAGCCCACGGCCGTGGTCATGTTGTTCATCAGGGTGACGAGGCCGATTTTGCGGATTACCCGCGTCATGGCCAGCATCTGGTTGCCCGATTTCCGGTAGTCGTAGTGGTAGCGTGAGAGCAGGTAAGTGCAGTTCGGAATGCCGATAACGACGATAATACTGGGTATAAGGCCCGTGAGCAGGTTGATTTTGAAGCCCAGCAGCACAATGGAGCCAATGCACCAGATAACCGTGACGCCCACCACAATCAGCGGAAACACCACCGCCGACCACGTCCGGAAGAACACCAACAGCGTGAGCCCGGTTACGACCATGGCCAGGATGGTGAAGAACTTCATTTCCGACGCCACCTTGCTCGTCATCGTGGAGCGCACGTAGGGCAGACCGGCGTAGTGCAGCTTGATTTTGGTCTTCTGCTCGAACTGCTTCGTGAAGCCCAAAATGTTGTTCATCACGGCCTGCCGGCGCGACGAGTTCAGGTATTTTGGGTCCATGGTCAGGGCCAGCAGCGTGGCCCCGGTGGTGGGGCTGATGAGCTGGCCCTTATAAAACTCCACACTGTTGACCACCCGCATCAGGCTGTCCAGCTCGCGTTGGCTGCGCGGCGCAGTCTTAAAAATGGGGTTGGCTTTGAAGCTATTATTTGCCGTGTCTTTGCTGATGTTCAGCAGCTTGCTCACACTCAGCACGCCGTTCACGCCTTCTACTTTGGCCAGGGTATCGGTGAGAATGCGCAACTCGTTGAAGTTGCTGAGCTTGTAGACGGAGCTGTCCTGCAGGCCTACCACCAGCACGTTGCCGTCCTCGCCAAAGGTCTTCTTAAAGTCTTGGAAATAAATCATGTCCGGGTCGTTCGGACTCACGACCTGAGCGAAGTCGTAGGTCATCTCCACGTCCTTGGCTTTCCAGGCCATGAACACGGTGATGACGGCCAACACCGCAATCAGCGAAAGACGAAACCGGATAATGAAATAGGCGAGCTGCTCCCACATAAAACCCTGCAAAAAGGCAAAGTTACGTAAGGGCACGGCGGGGCAACCTCACCCCCGGCCCCTCTCCAAAAGAGAGGGGAGCCTGACGAGCTTGATTTGCCCAAATTAAAAAGCCCCGGCTCAAAGCAGAGTCGGGGCTTTTTACATTATTACATAGCCTCTAATGAAGCGGAGATAGCCATCAGGCTCCCCTCTCTTTTGGAGAGGGGCCGGGGGTGAGGTTGCTCCGCGTTTGGTCAGCTTCTACAGCTTCTCGAATATGCGGCGCGGGCTCACGGCCTCCCCGATGTAGGCACGCAGTTCCGAAATCGGCATGCGGGTTTGCTCGCGGGAGTCTCGGTGGCGCACGGTCACGGTGTTGTCCTCCAGGGTCTGGCCATCGACCACGATGCAGAAGGGCGTGCCGATGAGGTCCTGGCGGGTGTAGCGCTTGCCGATGGCGTCACGCTCCTCCAGCACGAGGCGGAAGTCGTACTTCAACGAGTCGAAGATTTCCTGGGCCTTCTCGGGCATGCCGTCTTTGCGGACGAGCGGGAAGATGGCGGCCTTCACTGGGGCCACGGCTGGGTGCAGCTTCAGGAAAGTACGGGTTTTGGTTTGCTGGGCCTCGCCTTCCCCTTCCGTAATGGTTTCTTCCTGGAAGGCGTTGCAGAGCGTGGCCAAGAATAGGCGGTCGGCGCCCACTGAGGTTTCTACCACGAAAGGCACGTAGTTGCCGTAGGCCTTGCCAGTGGCGGGGTCGATGTCGGCGTCGAAGTACTGCTGCTTTTTGCGGCTCAGGTTCTGGTGCTGGGTCAGGTCGAAGTCACCGCGCGAGTGAATGCCTTCCATTTCCTTGAAGCCAAAGGGAAATTCGTACTCAATGTCCACAGCTTCGCTGGCGTAGTGCGCGAGCTTTTCATGGTCGTGGTAGCGCAACTTAGTAGCTGGCAACCCCAGCGCTTCGTGCCAGCGGCGGCGTGTTTGCTTCCACTTATTGTACCACTCTTCCTCGGTGCCGGGGCGCACGAAGAATTGCATCTCCATCTGCTCAAACTCCCGCATCCGGAAAATAAATTGGCGGGCTACAATCTCATTCCGAAAGGCCTTCCCGATTTGAGCAATGCCGAACGGAATTTTCATGCGAGCCGACTTCTGCACGTTCAGGAAGTTCACGAAAATGCCCTGGGCCGTTTCGGGCCGGAGGTACAAATCCGTCGTCGTGCCTTCTACTGCGCCAACCTGTGTGGTGAACATGAGGTTGAATTGGCGCACTTCCGTCCAATTGGCCGTTCCCGAAATTGGGCACTTGATTTTCTCATCAATGATGAGTTGACGCACGGCCACCAAGTCGTTTTCGGTTAGCAGCCGGCCCATTTCTTCGAGCAGCATATTCGCCTTCAGAATCTCGCCAGCTTTCTCGTATTCAGCGGCTTTATCTTCCACCAAGACATCGGCGCGGTAGCGCTTTTTGCTGTCGAGGTTGTCAATCAACGGGTCGGAAAAGCCATCGACGTGGCCCGAAGCTTTCCAGGTAAGCGGATGCATGAAAATGGCCGCGTCGATGCCCACGACATTATCATGCAGCTGGGTCATCGATTCCCACCACAGGCGCTTGAGGTTGTTTTTCAGCTCCACGCCATTGGGGCCGTAGTCGTACACGGCGGCCAGGCCGTCGTAGATTTCCGATGACTGGAACACGAAGCCGTATTCCTTGGCGTGGGCCACTATATCCTTGAGCTGGGTGGTTTCGAGTGCTGGGTTCATGCCCACAAAAGTAGGCCGCTGTGGCCCAAGCTAAAACAGCTGCGTAGAAGGCCGGGAATGTCGAGCTAGCGGCTAAAGCCCCCCGCAGGACACAATTCGGTAACATCCCGGCTGTGAGCAACCATCCTACCTTTGCTCCATGAATAAAAACAAATTCCCACAAAACTGCTGTTTATGTTTGGTTTAGAACCTCACGTACTCCTGCTTCTCGGCGTGTGCCTGCTGGCCGCCTGCGCGTTCGAGTTCGTGAATGGCTTTCATGATACGGCAAATGCCGTAGCCACTGTGATTTACACCAACACGCTCCGGCCCTGGGTGGCCGTGGTGTGGTCCGCTTTTTGGAACTTCATCGGCGTGTTCGCCGGCGGCATTGGCGTCGCCATGGGCATCGTGTACCTGCTCCCCGTCGAAAGCTTGGTCGACGCCAACGTGTACCACGGCATCGCCATGGTGGGCGCCCTTATTCTGGGCGCCATTATCTGGAACGTGGGCACGTGGTACTACGGCATTCCGGCTTCCAGCTCGCACGCCCTCATTGGCTCTATTTTGGGCGTCGGCATTGCCTTTTCGTTGCTCCCCAACGGACAAGGCGCGGCCGTAAACTGGAGCAAAGCCGGCGAAACGGGCATTGCCCTGCTCGTGGGCCCGTTGCTGGGCTTTGCCCTCACCATTGGCATGATGTTCTTGTTCAAGCGCTTTGTGCCCAGCAAGGCCATTTTTAAAGAACCCCATAAGCGCAAGCCCCCGCCCCTCTGGATTCGGCTGCTGCTGATTGTGACCTGCACGCTGGTGAGCTTCTTTCACGGCTCCAACGACGGCCAGAAAGGCGTGGGCCTCATCATGCTGATTCTCATTGGTATCGTGCCCAGCTTTTTTGCCCTCGACCAAGGCAAAAACCCGCTCGACCTGCGCAGTTCCCTCACCAAAGTTGAGCAGGTGATGAGCCGCGTAAACCCCGCCGAGCTAAGCCCCGCCGACCAAAAAGTGCTAGCCGACGTGAAAGCCCAAACCAACGACCTCGACCGCATTTTTGCCAACACCACCCGCATCGAGGACCTGCCCCGGCAGACGCGCTTCGAGATTCGCCGCGACATCCTGCTCATTGCCAACCGCGCCAAAAAGCTGCTCGCCTCCGAAAAAGTTAGCCTTAGCACGCAGGAACGTTCTTCCTACGACGCGGCCATTGCCGAGATGAAAACCTTCACCGACTACGCCCCGTGGTGGGTGTTGCTCATGGTGAGCCTCTCGCTGGCCTGCGGCACCATGATTGGCTGGCAGCGCATCGTAAAAACCATCGGCGAGCGCATCGGCAAAGAGCACCTGAGCTACGCCCAAGGCGCCAGCTCGGAACTGGTGGCCGCCATGATGATTGGCGCGAGCACCTACGCCGGCCTGCCCTCGTCGACCACGCACGTGCTCACTTCGTCCATCGCGGGCAGCATGGTGGCCAGCCGCGGCGTGAAGAACATCAACCCCGGCATGGTGCGCAACATCGCCTTGGCCTGGGTGCTCACCTTGCCCGTTACCATGGTCCTGTCGGGCTTGCTGTTTTTGTTGTTCCGCACCCTGCTGGGGTAAGGCGAGCCACCGGCTGAAAGCAAAAAAGGCTGTCCCTCAACGGAGACAGCCTTTTTTATTGGGGCTTTGTTAGCAAAACGTTGCTTGCTAGCAAATCGGGCGAATAGGGGGATAACCCTACCTGTTTTAGTGACTTATCCACTTATCCACAGCAAAAAAGGTGGCAAATGTGGATAACCATTGGTTTATTGAGGCCATTGCACCTCCATGTCGTCGTTGATGAAGACGCCGAAGTTCACGAACTGCAGCTCGCCTTCTTCGAAGTACAGGTCAATCATCGACTTCTCGTAGGAGAGGCGCACCGCTCCTTCTTCCATGGTTTCGAGTTCGGGCGTGGGCTGGTTGTGGCGCTGCATGAGGGCCTTCACCTGGTCGACGCTCTGGCCGTAGATGGCCTCGCCAAACAGGCGCATGCTGGGGTTGTCGGTTTCAATGCAGCTCAGGCGGAAGTCGTCTTCGCGGTCGAAGTACAGCGACAGCAGGTAGTCTTCCTCGTGGTAGTTCCAGGCTTGGTGCTCAAAGTCGTCGTCGTCGTCAGATTCCTCAATTTCTTCGGGCTCGCCCACTAGGGTGCGCACCTCGTCCATGGTGGCCCCAAAGCGCAAGGGGCCCATGCCGGTGCCCAAAATAATTTCGTTCTCCTCGATGCTGGAGGGTTGATTGGTATTCATGGGATTGGGGTGAAGGATGGGTAGCAAAGGTAGGCAGCGGGGGTAGTTGTCAGTTGCCCGTTGTCAGTTGTTAGGTTGTTCCATTCAATGCTAACAACTGACAACGAGCAACTGACAGCAAACTTCATTTCCCGTATTTCTCGATGAAGGCTTCTTTCTGCCGCAGGTAGTCGGGGTGCACTTTGGCCTGGTCCCACTTGCGCTTGAAAATGGCGGCCGCCTCCACCTTGTCCGGGTCGGGGTGGTCGGTACGCGGCAGCTCGGCGCGGCCGTGGGCGCCGCCTTGGCCTTTTTTGTCGTCGGGCACGGGGCCGGCGTATTTCTTGCCGCCGCGGTGGTTGGCGTAGCGCCGGGCCCGCGTAAAGCCCATTTGAATGAATTTTCGGGCCATGTCGGCCCCCACAAAATCCTCGGCTTTTAAATAGGCCTCAAACAGGCCGTAAATCGTCTCCGACGACTCGGTGGCCGCTGCGGCGTCTTTGAAGCGCCAGTGGGGCAGGATTTCGCCCTTGTAGGGCTGCACCAGCAGCACGCCCTGCTCGCCCCGGCCCACGCGGTACAGTTCGGGGTGCTGGCGGAAGTCAACGGTGTGGAAATCGAGGGTGTAGTCGAAAGGCATTGCCCGCTATACGCAAGGTGGCCCACGGGGGGATAACTGCCCAGATTTCGGGGCAACCTCGGGCCTCGGTGAAGGCGCTGCCGGCGAAAAGTGCGGCGCCCCATTTTTTTCCAGCGGCGAAGCGCTTGCCGGAAGCTGCATTTTCTGCTCAGGGTCCAACCCTTGAAGCGGGACTCAAACCCTTGAAGCGGGACTCAAACCCTTGAAGCGGGTTTTCCCCAACCTTAACTTTTTATTAAAACTTTTTTTCAAAAATCCTCTTTTGTTTCCACTCATTAGGTCGGTTGATAAGTGGATAAGCCGAAGAGGTTATCCCCAGCGTGGATAACGTGGGGGTAATAAGGGCTTTATCCACTCGCTTTCCACCGGCGTTGTGGAAAACAAGTGATTGTTAGACAACGATTTATTTCATTTTTCAACATTGGCTGTGGGTATCCACATTTTCGCTATCCACGCCCAATTGGGGTTGTGGGAAGGCCTGCTGGCGGGGGAAAGTTATCCACGGTTATCCCCGCCCTTACAGCCCTGTTAAACCGTCGAAATCGCCAAAAAAACTTGTGCTCCACTTATCCCCTTCCGCTAGCCACATTTCCCCCAGGTTATCCCCGAAATTCTCCACAGCGCGAAATTGATGTGGAAAAATCAGTGGAAAACCGGTGGATTACTACTGAAAATGCCCCTCAGTAACTGGTTTCGAAGATTAGTTATGCACGACAGTTGCTCGGAACTGGGCATAAAGCCCCTCAATAGCCAGTTGACATGCGGTGCAGCACGCGCTGGCTTGTGCAGTGAAGCAGCGCCAACCAAAAAGCCCAGAGGAAACGCCCCGTCGCACTGCATGCGGGGCGTTTCCTCTGGGCTTTGGCCTCAGCTAAGCGCTTTGGCTAGAATTTCAGGGGCTCTACGATGTCGAAACCCGCCCGAACCTGTTGGGGGCGCGGGTGGAGGTACACGGGCTCCGGTAGCAGGAGCAGGTTGGGGTCGCCGTTGCGCCAGCGCCCGTCCCCGTCCCTGTCGATGAGCACGCGCAGGCGGTAGATGCCGGCGGGCATGTCGGCAAACAGGTACTTGCCCTTGGGCGAGGCCAGGCTGGCCACCACCTGCAGCTTGTCGTCGAGCAATTGCAGCTCAAAGCTTTTCTCCTGGGTGGTGATGGTGCCGGACAGGCTAGTGGAAACGTCCTGCTCACTGATGCCCAGCCGCAGGGGTTTCAGGCGCAGGTTCTGGCCGGTAATGGCCGTGATGGCCGTGGAGTCGAGCACAACTTCCAGCCGGGCCTGGGCCTTGGTGTTGAACTTCACGGTGAGCAGGGTGCGGTCGGGGCTGAGCACGCCGTCGGCGGGCAGGCGCAAGGGGCGGCGTTTGGTAGAGTCTTCGATGAGGGTGCCAAACGGCTTGCCCGCTGCCACGCGCACCGGCACATTAAAGCGGAATTTCACCTGACCTTCCGGGTACACGTCGCGCGGGCTGCCCTCCACCGAGTAGAGCGGCGCCGCCGCGGCCACTTTTTTGGCCGTGGCCGGGGGCACCGGAAATTTCACTTGCAGCGTATCGCGGCCCACGTTGCCGGTGCTGTCCACGGAGGTGAGCAGGTAGCGGCCGTCGCCCACTTCGGGGGTTTTGAACAACACCACGCCGCGACCGTTTTCCACCACTTGTATTGCCTCGGCCACGGCGGCCTGGGGCGCCGTGGCCCCCAGCGGCGCCAAGGTGGCAGACCGGAGGCCTTCGTTAAAGCTCAGGCGCAGCTGCGTGGGGCTGGGCGTGCGGGTGGTGAGCAAGGGCGGCCGCCGGTCGGGCTGGGTGAGCACCAGCGGCACGGGCGTATCGGCGCTGCCCGCGATGGTGATGGGCGCCGGCAGGTAGGCAATTTTTTCGCCGTCGTCGTAGCGCCCGTTGTTGTTCTTGTCGCTCACGGCGTAGATTTTGTAGACGCCGGCTTTCAAAAAACCGAGGCTGAACTTGCCTTCTTTGTCGGTTGCGACGGTGTAGTACGGGCGGCCCCGGCGCACCCCGGCCGTGTCGGCTTCGCGGTACAAGCCCACGCTGGCTTCGGCAATGGGCTTGGCCGTGAGCACGTCCGTTACCACGCCGCTCACTTTGCCGGAGTCGAGCACGGCCCCGGTGCTGAAATTGAGCACTGCGTTTTTGGCCGGCAGGGCCTCGGTGATGTCCACGACGCCTTCCCGGAAATTGAAGCTGTACGTGGTGTTGGGGTCCAGCGGCTTCTCAAAAAGCAGGGTGATGGAGTTGCGGTCCTCTCGCAGCTTGTAGGGGTTGTCAACCGGGAGCTGGGGGGTGATGAGCAGGTTTTTGCTCAGGTCTTTGGTGACGACGGGCTCCGAAAATTCCAGCCGAATAAACTTTTGGCTCACGTTGCGGGCCGCGCTGTCGGGCGAGCTGCTGATGCGGCGGGGAGGCGTGCGGTCGCGCGGGCCGCCCAGGGGCGGGGCCACGGCGGCACAGCTTTCAAGCAAGGCAACCAGCGCCAGCAAAGCCAGCAGTTCAGCGCGAACGGACATTATAGAGTAACAGCGTGGTGATGGTAAGCAGGGCAATGGCCACCCCAATGCGCAAGGCCAGCGGGCGCGTCACGGCATCGGTGGGCTCGGCGGTAACGACGGTGACGTGCCGGGCGGTATCCGCCACAAAGGTCGGGGCAGCGGATTGTAACGAATCGGGCCGCGGCAAAGCTCCCGGCGCAACGGGCGCAGGTGCCGGCACGGTTTGGGCGCGGGCCGCCGGCAGCAGACAAGCGGCCAGCGCCAGCCCCCTCCCCCACCGCTGCGCCGCCCCCCGCATCAGGCCGCCGGGGTGCGCCGCCCGGCCACGTACAACAGGCTCGAATACTGCCCTTCGTGCTGCTCGGCGTACTGGTTCGATTTATAACCGGCCTTCAATACCGTAATAATCCCGCCCGCGCGCTCCGCCTTGTGCTTTTCGCTGAGCATGCTCACGTAATAGGCATCCAGTGGCATAGGCAGGGTTTGGCGGATGGCCAGTTTGTGCCGTTTAAGCAGCTGGGTCATGGTTTTGGGGGCAAAGTGGTAGAGGTGCCGGGGCACGTCGTAGGCCGCCCACAACTCGCGGTAATGCTGGGCGTCGAGGCTTTCCACGTTGGGCACGGCGACGAGGATGACGCCGTCCGGCTTGAGCAACGCGACCAACTGGGCCAGCGTTTCGTTGAGCGTGTGCACGTGTTCGAGCACGTGCCAGAGCGTGATGGCGTCAAACGTGCCAGGCTGAAAAGAGGCCAAATTCTCCTCCCCGATGGTCTGGCCCAGGCGCTGGCTGGCTTCCTCGCGGGCGCGGGCGTTGGGCTCCAACCCCGCCACCTGCCAGCGTGCCGCCTTAGCGGCTGCCAGAAAGTGGCCGGTACCGCAGCCATAATCCAGCAGTTTGCCCCGGCGCGGCGCCAGCTTGTTCAGCAAGCCAACCTTGCGGCGCATCGTGAAAAACCGGGCCACTTTGTAGGCCTGATTGACCAACCCCACCGCGGCGCTGTTGTGCGACACGTAGTCGTCGGACTCGTAGTAGCGGCCTATTTCCGCCGCGCTGGGCCGGGGGTTGGTGAATAGGAAGCTGCAATTTGTGCACTGCACAATGGCAAAGCTTTCGTGGCTCACCGTGCGGTCTTCCACCACCATCTTGTTGCGGAAATCGGGCTTGCCGCACACCGGGCAGCTTTCTAATCGTTCGTAAGACACGGATAGGTCTAAATGGCAAAGCCGGCCGTGGGTAGTACGGCGCGGCAACTCTTGTAGCCCGGCAAAGTTCGCAAGATTTTAGGAAGCGCGATGTAGCGCGGACTTTTAGTCCGCGAGTCGTAACGTTCGAACTCGCGGACTAAAAGTCCGCGCTACATCTTACCGCCCCAAATACACCATTAGCACCGATACATCGGCCGGCGAAATGCCGCTGATGCGCGAGGCCTGCCCAATAGTCTCGGGCTGAATCTTGAGCAGCTTCTCACGCGCCTCGTGGCTGAGGGCCGGCATGGCGCGGTAGTCCAGCTTGCCCTGAATTACAAAGTTTTCCAGCTCTTGCATGCGCGAGGCCTGCTGCTGCTCTTTCACCAAATAGGTTTCGTATTTGATGTTGATGATGGCCTGCTCCAAAGCCTCAGCATCGAAAGCTGCCAACGCAGCATCCAGTGCCGGCAGGGCGCGGCGCAGGTCAGCCAATTCCACATTCGGCCGGCGCAGCAGGTTCACGGCGCGGGTCTTTTCGTGGGTTTCGGCCGAGCCCAGCTCTACCAACAGCGGGTTGATTTCGGCTGTTTCGATGGCAAATTTCTGAAGCAACTCGGCCAATGCCGCCGCCTGCGTTTCTTTCAGGCGCACCCGCTCCAGCCGCTCATCCGAAGCCAAGCCCAGCTCGTGGCCCAGCGGCGTGAGGCGCAGGTCGGCGTTGTCCTGGCGCAGCAGAATGCGGTGCTCGGCGCGGCTCGTGAACATGCGGTAGGGCTCGTCGGTGCCTTTGTTCACCAGGTCGTCGATGAGCACACCGATGTAAGCTTCGCTCCGTTGAAGGATGAAGGGCGCTTTGCCGTGCACTTTGTTGTGGGCGTTGATGCCGGCCATCAGGCCCTGGCAAGCGGCTTCCTCGTAGCCCGTGGTGCCATTGATTTGGCCCGCGAAATAGAGGTTCTGCACGCGCTTGGTCTCCAGGGTGAGCGAAAGCTGCGTGGGCGGGAAAAAGTCGTATTCGATGGCGTAGCCGGGGCGGAACATCTTGGCGTTTTCGAAGCCCGCGATTTCGCGCAGGGCGCGGTACTGCACGTCCTCCGGCAGCGAGCTGCTGAAGCCGTTGATGTAGCACTCCACCGTGCTCCAGCCTTCGGGCTCCACAAAAATCTGGTGGCGGTCCTTGTCGGCGAAGCGGTTGATTTTGTCCTCCACGCTGGGGCAGTAGCGCGGCCCCAAGCCCTTGATGCGGCCCTGGAACATGGGCGACTTCTCGAAACCTTCGCGCAGGATGTCGTGCACCCGCTCGTTGGTGTAGGTGATGTAGCAGGGGCGCTGCTGCGTGAGGCGCGGCGTGTCGAGGTAGGAAAATTTGCTGGGCACCTCGTCGCCGCCCTGCGCTTCCATTTTGGAGTAGTCGAGGCTGCGGCCGTCCACGCGGGGCGGGGTGCCGGTTTTCATACGGCCGGCTTCAAAGCCCAGCTCCAGCAGCTGCTCGGTGATGCCGCGGCTGCCTTTCTCGGCTGCCCGGCCACCGCCGAAGTTTTTCTCACCAATGTGGATGAGGCCGTTCAGGAACGTGCCGTTCGTGAGCACCACCGATTTGCCCCGAAACTCAATGCCGAGCTGGGTTTTCACGCCCACTACCACGTCGTTTTCTACCACAATACCGGTCACAGCTTCTTGCCAGAAGTCCACGTTGGCAATGCCTTCCAGGGTCAGGCGCCAGGCTTCGGCGAACCGCATGCGGTCGCTTTGAGCGCGCGGGCTCCACATGGCAGGGCCTTTCGAGCGGTTCAGCATCCGAAACTGAATCATGGTCTGGTCGGTGATGATGCCCGACTGGCCGCCCAGCGCGTCGATTTCGCGCACAATCTGGCCCTTGGCCACGCCGCCCATGGCGGGATTGCACGACATCTGCGCGATGGTGTTCATGTTCATCGTCACCAGCAGCACTTTCGAGCCGAGGTTGGCGGCGGCGGCGGCGGCTTCGCAGCCCGCATGGCCCGCGCCCACTACAATGACGTCGTATTCGGAGGTTTGAAACATATTCGGAGAAAACCCGCTGAAGCAGATTCGAAATTAAGCACCGCGCTAACCGGCGATAAGTAACGTGCAACGCCAAATAGCCCGCCCGGCGTTCCGGCGTTGAGAATTACAAAATTACGCAATCAAAAACCCACCGCCAGTTTCAAACGAAACGGGAGGTGGGTTTAGGAATTAGGGCTACTTGTACAGTTTGGGTGTTGTGCTCGAAGCGGCCTTGGGTCATGCAGCGCGCAGCGAAGCATCTCGCGTGGGGTAGTAACCCAATCGTTAGATGAAAGAATTAGCGGTGGCACGCGAGATGCTTCGCGGCGCTCTGCATGACGGCTTATGAATCATTCAGTATAACTCTACACCGTCAGTCCACCCAGTTCTTCTGGCAGCCAGTCAGCGAATAACTCTGCCGATTGAGCCGCTACGGCCTCCTGGGAAAAAGGCACCCAAATGCCGTGGACGCTGTCGAAAACTTCGGTGGCGGCGGGGCAAGCGAAGAGCTTGTAATCAAATTTTGAGTAGTTGTGCACCAGGTAGCCGGGGTAGTAATAGTCGAGGTGCTGCCGGCGGGCGTGGTCGGTTTTCAGCAGCAGCAGGTACTTGCCGAGGCTGTGCTTCCGGTAGACCGGGTCATAGAAGTTGAGGATGCCGGCCAGGGTGCGTTCGCCGCGGTCGAACACGCCGGCGGCGATGAGGCGGTTGCCATCGCGCAACTCGATGATTTGGGTATTGAAGACGTTGTGGGCTTCCCCGCCAAGCAGCACCGCTTCAATCGTGGGAGCTGCTTCGAAGGTGATGGAGGCGCGGTAGCGGGCGTACAACTCTTCGTATTCGTCCGTGATGCGGAAGGTGCGGATAGTGGCCGAGAAGCGAGCGTTGCGGCGCAGCAGGGCGCGCTGCTCGGGGCCCCAGGCGATGCGGTCGAGGGCCAGGCGCAGCCAGTGGGCGGTGTAAAGGCGGCCCGCAAATGGCACGAAATGGCAAGTGAACAGTTCCTGCTGCATCCGATAGTAGCCCTGGGCAAGGTAAAAATCCAAGGCATCGCCGCGAAGAATGGGGTGAGCAGATGGCGAGACAGACATAAGGGGCGAGGCAACGAAAGCCCAAAGGTTGCTTAGAGTAACAGAACGATGTAGAGACGCAACATTTTGCGTCTCGTCGTTGAACAACCGGAAACGCACCGTTCATGCAGCACCGTGCAGCGACAAGACGCAAAACTTGCGTCTCTACCCCATACATGCTAAACGCCCGCTAAAAGCGGGCGTCGGGTCGTTTCGAACAAGCAAACAATCGAAGCGCTAAAAAGTGCGCAGCGCCAAGCAATGGTCTTCCTTGGCGCGCATGGCGGTTTGGCTCAGCAGGTCTTTGTCGTGGTAGCCGAGCAGGTGCAGCACGCCGTGAATCATGACGCGGTGCAGCTCGTCGCGGAAGCTCACGCCGAGGTCCTGGGCATTGTCGCGCACCCGCTCCACGCTGATGAAGATGTCGCCTTCCAGAATGTCGGCGTCGTCGGAGTTGTCGAAGGTGATGACGTCGGTCAGCGTGTCGTGGTCGAGGTACTCGACGTTGAGCTGGTGCAGGTACTCGTCGGAGCAGAAGATGTAAGTCAGCTGCACGATGCGGTGCTCGTGCACAGCGGCCACGCGCTCAATCCACTCCACGATGCCTTCGGCGTCGGAGAGTTCGAATTCGGGCACGTCTTCCACCATGAACTCGATGCCGGGGGCCTCGTGGTGCAGCTCGCCGGGGGGAAAATTGTCGTGGTGGGGTGGCCCCACCGGCGGGTGGCTGTTCATGCGGCGTTAGGCGGCGATGTGGTCGGCGTTCGAAGTCTCGTCGGCGGGCGCCGACGTGAGCTGGAAGGTGAGCTGCACGCGGCGACCCTCCTTGCTGAACTCCACCTCGTCGGCCAAGTGGCGGATGAGGAAGATGCCGCGGCCCCCGGGGTTTTCGAGGTTTTCGGGCGCCGTGGGGTCGTCGAGGTTGTCGTAATTAAAGCCCGCGCCCTCGTCCTCAATCTCAAATTTGAGCTGCTGGGGTTCCACGTACAGCGACAAATAGACGTTTTTGTCCTTGTCGAACTTGTTGCCGTGGCGAATGGCGTTGTTCACCGCTTCGGTCACGGCCACCATGATGTTGCCGTAGATATCGTCTTCAATCTGAAAGGTATCCTTGGAGTTGTCAATGAAGCTTTCGACGACACGGATATTTTCAACGAGCGACGGAATCTGAATTTTTACCTGCTTCATAAGGTGGTTTGATAGGAAGGGCGGCGGCGGGTTCGGGGCGGCAAAAATAGTCTTTTAAATGGCAAAGCGCCACAACAATTTCTGACATCGAGCGAAAGCACGGTTCCGACAGAAGGCTAAACAGTTAACGAAGCCGCAGGTGGTTTGGATGGGCGGCGCCGGACACTTACTTGATTTTCTGAAAATACTCGCCCACTTCGCGCTGGTAGTACGGGGTGAGGTTCGGGGGAGTACTACGTAATAATTCTGTCTGGCGTTCCTTGCTGCCCTTGTATTTGTCGAACGCCTGCGGAAAAACCGGGGGTTTATACTGAGCCGCTTGGGCTTCGCGCTTGGTGTCCTGGTCGCGCTCACGGGCCGATTTTTCTACTTCCAGCAAGCGGGTAAGAATTTTCTGCTGGCGCATGATGGTCTCCTCGGTGAGGCGCTTGTTCACGAGGTCGGTTTCGGTTTGCTCCATCATTTTCTTGATGTCGCCGGTGCCGCCCATGCCTTGGTCGCCCTTGCCATCTTTGCCGTCCTTGCCGCCTTCTTTTCCTTCCTTGCCGTCTTTGCCTTCGCTGGCCTGGCCTTCGCCGCCGGCTTTGCCGCCGGGCTTGCCCTGCCCCTGCTGCAACTTATCGAGCTGCTGCATGGCCTGGCGCAGCATCTGCTGCTGGCCGGCCATCTTGGCTAGCTCTTCCGACATCTGCCGGCCCGATTTGCCGCTCTGCGAAAGCTTCTGAATCTGCTCGTTGAGTTGCTGCTGCATCTTGCCCATGTCGCCGGGGCCGGGCTTGCCGCCCTGCCCCTGGCCTTTGCCCTTGCCTTTTTTCTTGCCGGGCTTGCCCTTGCCGTCCTGCGGCTGGCCTTTGCCGGCCTGCTGCTCCTGCTGCATCTGGTCGAGGGAGCCTTGCAGCATCAGGGCCAGGTTGTTCATGCTGGTCATGGCCTGCTGCTCGGAGGCGGTGGCCCGGTTTAGGTCGCGCTGCTGAATGTGGGTGAGGGACTCGTCCATGCGGCCGTTCATCTCGCCCACCTCGCGGGTCACGAAACTCTGAATTTTGGGCTCCTTCTTGGCCAACGCGTAGAGGGAATCCTGGATAATCTTGGCGTCGTCGCGCAGCTTGCGCTGGGTCTGGCCCAACTGCACGAAGCGCGGGTCAGACTGGTCCACTTTGCGGAAATCCTTCATCAGGTTTTCCTGGTCGAAGCTCAGCGTGAGCAGGTTTTCGAGGATGTCGCGCAGGTCGTCGATGTTCTGCTGGGCTTGGTCGCTTTCCTCCTCGCTCATCTGGTCGCGCATTTTCTGCGCCATCTTTTTCATGCGCTGGGCGGCGCTTTTCTGCTTGGCAGCGGCTTTGGAGTTCTGGTTTTTGCCGAGCTGCTGCTGGCTTTCCTGCATATCCTGGTCGGCCTGCTCCTGCTCGGGCTTTTGCTCGTCCATGCCGTTCTGGTCGCCCAGTTCCTTGTCCATCTGCTTCAGGTCCTGCAGGTCCTTTTTCAGGTCTTCGAACTCCTTCTGGTTTTCGGCCTGCTCCTGCTTTAGCTGCTCCTGCTTGGCCTTTTGCTCTTGGTTCGACAGCTTGTTGTCGGGGTTTTCCTTGTCGTTCTGGGCCGTTTGTTCGGCCAGCTTCTCTTCCTGCTTGGCCAGCTCTTCAAGCCTGTTGGCGGTTTCCTCTGCCTTCTGCTCCAGCTGCATTTGCTTGAACATGTCGAGGGCGCGGTCCAGCTCCTTTTGGAGGGTGTTTTCCTTGTTTTCGAGCTGCTGCAGCAGCTTCTGCATCTCGGCGTCGGGCTGCTTCTGCGCTTCCAGCAGCTTTTTCAGCTTTTCGTAGAGCTTCTTGGTTTCGGGGTCGAGCAGGTCGTTCATCAGCTTTTTCAGCTCTTCGGCCTTCTTAGCCAACTCCTCGCTCTTGGGGTTGGCCTGGTCCTGCTTCTGCTGTAGCTGCTCGAACATCTTCTGCATCTGCTCCATCTGCTGGTTCATCTGCTGCTTCTGGTCGAGCATGTTTTCCAGCTGCTTGCGGTCCTGGAAACTCATGTCGCGCTTGGTCTTGAGCTTTTCCTGGGCCTTGGCCAGCTCGCGCTCCAATTTCTCGCTCTCTTTAGCGGCCTGACTCATCTGGCTGGCCACCGACTCGGCCTGGGCATTCAGCTCCTGGCGCATCTCGCGGCGGCCCGGCAGGCGGAATTCGGCCGGGCGGGTGCGGGCGGCTTTGGGGCCGTGCACGCCGTCGTTGTCCCAAGCCTCCACGTAGTATTCCAGCCGGTCGCCGGGCTGCATGTTCAGCGGGTTCAGGTTCCAGGTATAGGCGTAGGTGCCGGCGCTTTCGGTGGGCAAGCTCAGCGGGCGCGAGGCATAGGCACCGGCGGCGCGGGCATTGCCGCCGCGCAGCAAACGGTAGTGCAGCTGCAGGCGCGTCAGGCCATAGTCGTCGCGCACGGTGCCGCCCAGCGCCAGGTAGCGCCGCGTCACCGTGTCCGGAAACGCCTCCAGCGTGAGCGAGGGCACCAAGTCCGGCACCGCGGTGAGCTGGTACGAAATAGGGTCGCGGTTCAGGCTGGCCGGGTTCTTCAGGCGCAGCAAATAGGGCTGCGAGCGCATCACCCGCCGCGTGGCCACGAAGGTGCCGTCGTCGCCGCTGGCAGCCAGCGTCTCGTCGGGGTTTTGGAACACCAAGGCCAACTCGTCGGTAGCAGCCGTTGCAAATTGCCAGCGTACCGTGCTGCCCTCCGGCACGGTCAGGTTGCCGCCGTTTTCGATGGTTTCGGCAGCTTTGCCGGTGTAAGCCGGGTAGGTGATGTTGACTTTGAAATCGCGCAGATTGGGCCGCTCCAGCACCGTCAGCTCGTATTCCTGCGAAGCAAACCCGGCGCCTTTCAGTTGGAACGTTACGTTTTCCTGCGGCTGCTCGAACGTGTAGCGAAACTGGTCGCCGCGGCCCGCCACCTTGTTCAGGCGCCGCTCGCCCTCGTTGAAGGCAATGGTCATGTCGGCTGGCAGGGCCGCGCCTGCCACCGCGACATCGAGGGTAAAATCTTCACCTCGAAAAGCCGTCAGCTTGGGGTTTTTAATTAAGAATTGAAACGGCGCCGGCGGCGAATATGCCCGCTTGTAGTGCCAGATGCGCTCGGTGCCCTGCACCAAAAAGCTGGGATAAAACGCCAGCAATAGCAGCAGTACGGCTACCGGCACGGCGGCGTATTTCCACAGCGGCTTGCTCTGCTGCTTGATATCGATGCCCTGGGCAAACGAAATGTTGCCCATCTGAGCGGCGCGCTGCTCCAGGCTAGCCGCAATCAAGGCGTTGTCGCGGGCCTGGCCTTGCAGTTGCAAGGCGTTCAGCAGCCGGTCTTGCACGTCGGGGAATATCTCCCCTACCCTGCGGGCCGCTTGCTCGTCGCTCAGCAGGCGGCGCAGGTTGGTGAGGGCCGCCAGCGGCGTCCAAATCCAGCGCGCAAAGCTGTAAACCGTCAGTCCAATAAACCCAAACAGCAACCCCGCCCGCACCACGGTGGGCAGGTAGAGGAAGTATTCGAGCACGTTGAACACCACGAAAAACGTGAGCAACAGCCCGCCAGCCACCAGCAGGCCGCGCACCAGCAGGTTCAGGTAAAACTTGCGCTTGAAGGCTTCCAGCTCCGTTCGCACCCGCGCCAAGGCAGGGTACTCGGCCGCTGAAGCGCCAGGCTCCATCAGCATCGCCATAGATAAGGTCTTGTTCAGGAAAGATACATCAAGACGGAGTGCTTGGTTCGGAAGGTGAAATGGTAAGGTGCGAAATGGTAAGGTGCGAAATGGTGAGTTGTCGTACTAACCGCACTGACTATGCAAGTAGAACATCAAACTCACCATTTCACACCTCACCATTTCACCGCACCTCCACCCAGGCCGGGCAATGGTCGGAGTGCACCGCGTCGGGCAACAGACCCGCGCCGGTCAGCCGCGGTTGCAGCGCGGCGTCGGCCAGCCAGTGGTCGAGGCGCCAGCCCACGTTGCGCTTGCGCGAGCCGGCCCGGTAGCTCCACCAGGAGTAGTGCCCCTCGGCCTCGCCGTGGTGGTGGCGGAAAGTGTCCACAAACCCATCGGCCAGGAAATCTTTGAACCACTGCCGCTCCTCGGGCGTGTAGCCAGGGCTGTTCTGGTTGGCCTTGGGGTTGTGCAAGTCGATGGGCGTTTGGCAGCAATTGAAGTCGCCGCCAATGAGCAAGGGCGGCGTGCTGCCGTTGGCCCGCAGTTCGGCCACGTAGCGGCGAAAAAAGTGCAGCCACTCCACCTTAAACGCCTGCCGCTCGGGCCCGCTCGTACCCGAAGGCATGTAGGTGTTCAGCACCGATACGTTGTCAAAGTCCAGGCGCAGCACGCGGCCTTCGTCGTCGTAGCAGCTTTGGCCGCAGCCGTGAATGACGGCCTTGGGCTCCACTTTTGTGAACGTGGCCACGCCGCTATAGCCCGGCTTCTGGGCAGGGTGCAAGTAGGCTTTGTAGCCCAACGCCTCAAAACCCGACACGTCCATCGGCTCCCGGCTGGCCTTGATTTCCTGCAGGCACAGCACATCGGGCGCCGCCTCGGCTGCCCATTCCAGCAGGCCTTTGCTTACCGCCGAGCGTAAGCCGTTGACGTTGTAAGAGACGATTTTCATATGATATTCTATAGAATCAGAACATCATGCTGAGCGTAGCCGAAGCATCTCTACCGTGCTACTAACTAGGGCTAGTATTGCAGAAGAGAAATTTCGACTCCGCTCAGCATGACGTTCGAAGTAAGGGCGCTAATGTTACGCCTCGAATTGGTCTTCTGGGTCGAGCGCGAAGTACTCTAGCACGTGCCACTTCAGCATGCGCTCCTGCTCCTTCAAATTGGCAAAAGGCACCGGGCGCAGCAGCTTGTAGTGAGGCCAGCCGTCGGCATCCACGCGCTCCAGTTCGTAGTGCCCACTCAGGCTGAAGAGCCGGCAAGTGGCGATGTGCATCAGGTCCTGCTTCTGCTCCTTGGTAAAGGTGGTGATGCCCTGATTCAGCTCCTGAATGCCAATGAGCAACAGCAGCGCATTCAAATCAGGACGCTTGCCAAAACGCGCTTTCATTTCCCGCATCAGCGCTTCCCAGCGCGCCTCGAAATCGGCTTCGGATTCGTGGTGTTCCACGGGGGTTAGCTCGTCGCTCATACAGCGTGTTCGGCATGCGGAGCGGCGGGCGCCACGGCTTCCGTTTTTAAGATTTCCCAGTACTCTACCGCGCGCCGGAAATGCGGAATCACGATGCTGCCGCCGATGATGTTGGCAATGGCAAACACCTCGTAAATCTCCTCGTCGGTCAGCTTCTCCTCAAAGCATTTGCCGAGGTGGTACTTGATACAGTCGTCGCAGCGCAGCACCATGGAGCAGGCTAAGCCCAGCATTTCCTTGGTCTTTACATCAATGGCGCCGGGGGCATACGTGTTGGTATCGAGGTTGAAAAACCGCTTGATGACCTTGTTGTCGGCCGCCATGATGGTTTCGTTCATCCGCTGGCGGTACTCGTTAAATTCGGTTACTTGGGACATTTTTATTAGGATGAGCGGGTAAAAAGAACGTCATGCTGAGCTTGCCGAAGCATCTCTCCCGCAGTGGTAAACCTCATTAGTTGCGCAGGTGAGCTGCTTCGGCAAGCTCAGCATGGCACACTTACGGTAAATGCTGTGGTCAATGAATTACATTGCTTCTTCAAAATTACTTCCCAAAACCTCGCCCTCCCCTTCTGCCATGCTCCGTTTGCTCTGGGGTGATTTCGTTGGTCTTATTTACCCCCGCCTGTGCCTGGCCTGCCAAGAGCCGCTGGTGACGGGCGAAAACCACCTCTGCACCGGCTGCCGGGCCGAATTGCCCTACACCGATTTCCACCTGCTGCCCCCGGACCAGAACCCGCTAGGCCGCCGCTTCTGGGGCAAGCTGCCTGTTCGCCACACGCTGAGCTACCTGCGCTTCGTGCGCCACGGCCGGGTGCAACACCTGCTCCATGAGCTCAAGTACCAAGGCCAGCGCGACGTGGGCACCGCCCTGGGCCAACTTTACGGCGCTGAACTGCACGCCGCCGGCATTGCGGCCGACTTCGACCTCATCGTGCCCGTGCCCCTGCATCCCAAAAAGCTGGCGAAGCGCGGCTTCAATCAAGCCGCTGCCTTTGCCACGGGCTTGTCTGATGGCCTGAAATTGCCCGCCAACAACACCGCCCTGCGCCGCACCACCAACACCAAGACTCAAACCAAAAAGAACCGCGCCCAGCGTTGGGAAAACGTGGCCACGGTATTCGAAGTAGAAAACGCCATTGACATCGTGGGCCGCCGCATCTTGGTAGTAGATGACGTGCTCACCACTGGCGCCACCCTCGAAGCCTGCGGCGCCGTGCTGCTGGCCGCCGGCGCCGTCGAGGTCAGCATTGCCACCATTGCCTGCGCAGATAGGTAAAGCAAGCAGACGCATCCCAGCTTGATTGGATATAAAAACAAAAAGGCCGCTTCTGACTCAGAAGCGGCCTTTTTGATAAGTGAAGCGGACTATTTGTTCGAGCCAGCGTTAATCATCGCGCAACGGAAACCGATGGTTGCCGTGGCCGAATCTTCGGCCATGAAGCGACGCGTGCCGGGCGACAGCCAGTAGGCCACGTCGCGCCACGAACCGCCCTTGAACACGCGCACGTGGTCGTCAATCAGGGACTGGTAGCCTTTCTTGTCGTACTTCTCGGCGGGGTCACCCACGCCATTGCGACGGAAGGGGTTCAGGTCTTCTACGTCCTGGAACGATAGGGGACGGTATACGTCCTGCACCCACTCGTTCACGTTGCCGGCCATGTTGTACAGGCCGTAGTCGTTCGGCGGGTACGAGTAGATGTACTCCGTAATCATGGCGCCGTCGTTCAGGCTACCGGCGATGCCGGCGTAGTCACCGCGGCCACGCTTGAAGTTAGCCAGGAACTGGCCCATTTTGCGGCCGTAAGCGTTGCGGGTCGACTTGCCGTCCCAAGGATAGATGCGCTTTTCCTCCTGGTTCTCGTTGCCCACTTCTTGGGTGCCTACGAGTGCCTGAGCGGCATATTCCCATTCGGCTTCGGTGGGGAGGCGGTAGTTGGGGAGGGTGTTGCCCTGCTCGATAGACACGGCGCTCTTGCCATCCGACAAGCCACCAGCGGCCACCGTACCTTCGGCGCCAGCAGCGGCATCACCTTTGGCTTTTTTCTTGCCGAACAGACCGCCCGACTTCTTAGTGCTGCCCGAGCCCGAGCCGTTGGCCAGGCCTTCGTTCACTTTAGCGGTACGCCAGGTGCAATAGTCGTCGGCCTGCAGCCAGCTCACGCCCACCACGGGGAAGTAGCGGAAGCCGGGATAGCGCAGGTAGTAGGTAACGTAGGGGTCGTTGAACGACAGGTCCCGCGCCCACACCGTGGTGTCGGGCAGGGCCGAACGGTAAAACTCTTCCGCCGAGTCGGTACGGATGAAGTGCAGGTATTCGAGCCAGTGAATGTTGGCCACTTCGGCTTCGTCCATGTAGAACGAGGCGATGGTCACGGTACGCTCAATGTTGTCGTGCGTTTGGGTTACGTCCTCTTCCTGCGAGCCCAACACGGTGCGGCCGCCTTCGATAAACACCAAACCGGGACCTTCGGGGATTTTCTTAAAATTGGCTACCGCCATGCCCTTCTCGGTGTTGTATTCAATACCGGTAGTAGAAGAATATTTGCCAGGCTTCTGCGCCGTCGGCGGGCCCTTTTTGCCGCAGCTCGCCAAGACCACCAGGCCGAGGACGGTAAGGCGTAGATAATTGGTTAATTTCATAACAAAGTTAAAATGAGTATGAGGCTGTCGAGTTATTTAGGGCAATTAGGACACAATAGTACAAAAAATTAGAATACCGGACAAGGCGCTGTCGGGTAAACGCGTTTTTTTAGACGACGATAGGCGTTTTCTAATCGGTCAAACGCACTTAGTGATAAAGTCAGTTCATGAGCGCCGCCTAAATCCGCACTTAACTGCGTCAAGCCCACGTCGTAGCTGTAGCCCACGCGCAACCCGCCGGCTTGCACGCCGGCCACCACTGCCAGCAGATTTTGGGGATTAACGTTGCCTGGGGCCGAAATATTGCGGTATACGGCGCCCAATGTGACGGGCGAGGCCAGGAAATACGCCCCGGTTTCGATGCGCTGTGAGCTGCCTTGGCGGGTGTAAGAGGCCACCGGCGTAAAGCTCACTTCGCGAACCGCAATTCCCGTGGAAGGCTTGACCATGAAAAATTTATAGCCGCCCGACACATTAAACGAGATGGGCAACGTGCTTTGATTGCGAAACCCCAAGTCGGGCCGGTTGAGGTGCTGGCCGGCCACACTCAGCCACGCTTGCTCGGTGTAGAGCACGGCGCCGGTGCCCAAACTGAGGTAGTTGGCTGGGGGAAAACTCAACGATTCGGCCGACGGGCCGGCCACGCTGCCATCCTCTAGAATCTGGTCGCCGAACACGAAATTGTCATATCCCACTCGCTGGCGACCGTAGCTGGCGCGCAGGCCGCCGCTCAGGGCCAGCTGGGGCGTGAGGCGGGTGTGGTAGGCGTACAGAGCGCCCGCTTCGAAGCGCGTGTAGCCCACCGAGCCCGTCCGGTCCTGGTTGATGAGCAGGCCCAGGGCGTGGTGCTGGCCTTTGGTGTTGAGGCGAACGTCGGCTGCCAGTTGCCCCGTGATAAAAGAGCCGGCAAGGCTGGGAAATTGGTTGCGGTAGCCCAGCGTCACGCTGTAGTCGTCGACCAGGCCCGTGAATGCAGGGTTGG
This sequence comes from Hymenobacter sp., assembly GCF_036388155.1. Taxonomy (NCBI): domain Bacteria; kingdom Pseudomonadati; phylum Bacteroidota; class Cytophagia; order Cytophagales; family Hymenobacteraceae; genus Hymenobacter; species Hymenobacter sp. The sequence goes on from NZ_DASVSI010000034.1 coordinate 33,746, forward strand.
TGTGCAAGCGCGTCGCAAACGGCTGAGAAAAAAACACGTCCTGCGCCCGCACGCCCGAAACGACGCCCAGCAGCAGCCCCGCCGCAAGGCCGTGCCGAATGCCGAAGCGCAACGGGAAAGTAAGCATGGGCATAGTGACCGACATAACGCCGCCAAAATGCTGTTTAGTACGGCCGTCGACGCGAATGTACGGCCGCAAACCAGCCGTGCCCCGCTACAGGTTCCCTACTTGGCCAACACTTTCACGCTCAGGCGACGGTTTTTGGCGCGGCCTTCGTCGGTCTGGTTCGAGGCAATGGCGTAGCGGGGGCCGTAGCCGCGGGCGTCGATGCGGCTGGGGCTGATGCCCAACTCGACCAAGGCTGCCCAAGCGGTACGGGCCCGGGCGTCGCTGAGCTGCTTGTTCACTTTGTAGGTTCCGGTGCTGTCGGTGTAGCCGCCCAGCTTGATGCGGGCTTTGGGGTAGGCTTTGAGCAGCGCGGCCACGTGGCTCAGCTGGTCCACCGACTCAGGCGTGAGCGTGGCCTTGCCAGGAGTGAAAAAAACCCGGTCGAAGTTGTACCAGCCCCGGGTAAGGTCCACGGTGTCAACTTGCGCCTGCGGGTCGGTAAGGAACCGGTGCAGGTTGCTTTCGGTAGAATTGACCCCTACGTCAGAAATTACCTGGCCTCCCGGCAGCTGCAGAGTGGTCAGGCGGCCAGTTTCGTACACATAGTTGCCGCTTTTCGCGTCATAATGGCCCGGCACGATGGGGTCGGCCACGGGCGGCGTCGTGCGGCGGACGTAGCGCTTATACGGAGCCCTGGCCGGAGCCGCTGCCGGCGCGGGAGCCGAGGCGGCGGCGGCTGGCGGCGGCATTGCTGGGGCATCGCGCTGGGAGCTGGCCGTGGCGCCTCCGCCGGTGGTCAAGAGCACGGGGCCGCCCACCACGCTTTCGGCGGCTAGGGTTTCGGTGGGGGTCGGCGCGCTGGCCACTCGGCTAGGGCGTTGTTCCTTGCCGCCCGCCGAGAGCCGGTTCAGGGTCACGGTGAAGGTCACCGTCTTTCCTTTTTCCAGGAAGATGCTTTCCAGGGTTTGGGGGTGGTAGCCTCCCTCGCCCACTTGCATCAAGTAAGGACCGCCGGCTTGTAAGTTGTTGATGGAAAACGTGCCAGTCGCGTTGGAGGCGGCCGCGTAGCGCGTGCCCGATGGCACGTGAATGACGGTGATGGCGGCGCCCGGCAGTGCGCGGCGGTCATCGGACTGCACGTTGCCCATCAAACTCATGGTGCCTGCCTGGCCGAAGCTGAATTGGGTGGCCAGTGCCACCACGGTGGGTGCCAAGAAGTAGAAACGCTTCATAAGCTGAAGGAAAGCTGGGTATAAATTTTTGAACTAATGAGGTGGTCAGCAAGCCAGCACTGGTTCGTTTAATCAAGCTGCGACGATAGAATTTAACTCTCGTCGCTACCATTGATAACTCTTTGTGTGACTTTTATAAATAGACTACCGAATGGACAAGGGTCAAATATAGCGCAAAAATTTATTTATGACAATTTGTTTATAGTTTGTAATTTATCTAAGCCGGAAATTGAGTTATCCAAAGATTGTTAAACCATGAACGAGCGAAGATTTCATTTGAGAAACTGTTGGCAGTGAATGGATAACTGTGAGTGAGGAAGGGCTTGGTTCATCCACAGGCTTGCTAATGCGGCGCCAGCAGTGAGCACTGTGCGGCCAGCGGCGGGGACTGAGGAGGCAAAAAATCAGTTGTAGCATTGTTTGGCCTGATTTTGTGCGGGCAAACATAAAAAAAGCGGCAGCTTGGTCGTTTTACCTTTGACCGGAATTACTTACTAGCTCGTGTTATGCGGAAGATACTGTTGGGTGTAGGCATTTTTTTGGTGGTGCTGGTCGCGGCTTTGGCCCTGGCGCCGGTGTTATTTAAAGACAAGCTGCGGGCGCTGGCCGACAAGCAGATTGCCCAGCGGGTGCGGGCGCAGGTGCAGTACGACCCCGCCAACATCGACGTGAGCCTGCTAAGCTCGTTCCCGGACATGACGGTGAACATCCGCGAGTTGCGGGTAATTGGTCTCGACTCGTTTAGCCGCGACACGCTGGCCTACCTGCCCAGCCTGCAAGTGGGCCTGGACGTGATGAGCGTAGTGCGCGGCGGGCAAATCGACATTAAATCCATCGAGCTGGAGCGGCCCAACCTGAGTTTGCGCCGCCTGAAAAGTGGCTTGGCCAACTGGGACGTGATGATTTCGGACTCGGCCGCGGCGGCCAAGGGACAGGACACCACGCAGGTGAACTTGGCCATAAAAGGCTGGAAAATGACGGATGGCCGCTTGCGCTACGAAGACCTGACCCTGCCCTTTGTGATGCAGGCACGCGGCGTGAACCACAGCGGCAGCGGCGACTTTGCCAGCAATGTGTTCGACATGACTTCGCAAACCACGGCAGCCGACCTCGACATGACCTACGCCGGAACGGCCTACGTGACCGACAAGCAGCTCGACGCCGACGTGACGATGAACATGGACCTGGCCAAGAGCCTGTACACGTTCAAAGACAATAAGATTAAGCTGAACGAATTCCCGTTCAGCTTCGCGGGTGCCATCGGCCTGCCCAACGAGAAGGACATCACCTACGACCTCACGTTCAAGGCGCTGGAAACGGACTTCAAAACCCTGCTGAGCTTGGTGCCGGGCGTGTTTACGGAGAAATTCAAGAACATTGAAACCAGCGGCAAGGTGGCGTTTAATGGCTACTACAAAGGCACGCAGAACGAACTGCACATGCCCGGCTATGGCGTGAATTTGGTCGTCACCAACGGCCAGTTTCACTACCCTGACCTGCCGCAGGCGGCCAAGAACATCAACCTGAAAATGCAGGTTGACAATCCGTCGGGCTACACCAACAACGTGAAGGTGAACATCCCGCAGTTTCACCTCGACCTGGGCCCGAACCCAGTGGATGGCAACATTGCCATCGACGGCCTAGAGCCGATGAAGGTGGACGGCCGCGTGAAAGCCAACGTGAACCTGGCCGAGGCCCTGAAAGTGTACCCGGTGAAAGACCTGAATATGCGCGGCCAGCTCTTCGTGGACGGCACGGCCAAAGGCATCTATTCCAAAACCCAAATGCCGGTGGTGAACGCCGCCATTCGCCTCACCAATGGCTTCGTGAAATCGGCCCAGTTCCCGGCTCCCATTGAGAACATCAACCTGAACGGCACGGTGGTGAACACCACCGGCAAGGTGAACGACACGCAGATTAACCTGCCGCAATTCCGGATGGTGCTGGAAGGCGAGCCGCTGGAAGGCCGCCTCACGGCGCACAACATCGACAAGCCGGTGTTCGACACCAACGTGCGCGGCACAGTGGACCTGACCAAAATCACCAAGATTTTCCCGCTGGAAGGCATGACTGTGACGGGCCGCGTGGCGGGCAACATTGCCGCCAAAGGCAATATGGCCGACGTAGAAGCCGGGCGCTACCAGAACGTGGTAGCCAGCGGCACCGTGAAGGCCACCAACGTGACGTACAAGAGCAAAGACTTGCCGCAGGGCGTAAAAATCAGCTCGGGTACGGCCACCTTCAATAACAACCAGATTGCGGTGCAGAGCCTGAACGGCATGGCTGGTAGCTCCGACTTTGCGGCCAGCGGCACGGTGAGCAACTACCTGGGCTACCTGTTCACGCCGGGCCAGTCGCTGAAGGGCAACATGACCGTGAACTCGCGCAATTTCAACGTGAACGAGTGGATGGTGGACGAGGTATCGGCCAAGCCCACCGTAACTGGCGGCAATGCCCCGGCCAAGGCGGAAGGCGTGTTGCAAATTCCCAAATACTTCGACTTGGTGCTGAATAGCAATGTGGACAACGTGACCTACGACAACCTCAAGCTGACCAACGCCAAAGGCACCGTGACCGTGCGCGACGAAACGGCCAAGCTCAACAACATGACGTTCAACACGCTGGGTGGGACCTTTGGCACCACCGGCAGCTACAGCAGCAAGAACCTGGCGCACCCCACGTTCAACTTCGGGCTGAACATTGAGAACCTCAACATTCAGAACGCTTTCTCGGCCTTCAACACCATCAAGAAACTGGTGCCGCTGGCCGGCCAGGTAGAGGGTATATTCGGGACGAAATTCACCCTGAGCGGTGAAATGGGCCCCGACATGTTCCCCAACCTGAACACGCTGACAGGCAAAGGCGTGGTTGACGTGGTGAAAGCCGCCATCAACCAGTCGGAGGTGATGACCAAAATTGCCAGCCTGACCACGCTGCCGGAGCTGAAAACGCTGCTGGTGGTGAACAAAGAAATCCAGGCCAACATCGTGAACGGCAATCTAGTGGTGCAGCCGTTCGACCTCGCCGTGGGCGACGTGAAAATGACCTTCGGCGGCTCGAACAGCCTGGCTGGTGCACTGGCCTACGTCACGGCCCTGAACGTGCCCACCGGCAAACTGGGCAATGCGTTGAACAGCAAGCTCACTCAGCTGACGGGCGTGAAAGACATTCAAGGCACGGAGCGGGTGACGCTGGGCCTCAACATCGGCGGCACCATGACGAGCCCGGTGGTGAAACTGACGAGCGGCAGCGTGAAAGACCAGGGCAAAGCCATTGTGACCAACGTGGTGAAGACGAAACTGACCGACGCGCTCATCGGCCTCACGCAGAAGAAAAAAGCCGCCCAGGACAGTACTCAGGCCACGACCGACGCTGCCAACCATACGGCTGAGGAAAAAGCGCGCATTGCCAGCGAGAAAGCCAAGCTGGAAGCCCAAGCTCGGTTGCGAAACCAGGTGGGGCAAGGGTTGAATAGTCTATTTGGAAAGCCGAAGCCCAAACCCAAGCCCGTCGATTCGTCGCCTGCCGACACCACTAAGCCGTAGCTGAGGGGCCGTTCATCGAAACCGGAGGGGTAAAGGAAAACGGTGCAGCTTATCGTGGCGTACCTTGGTCGTACCGATTTACGGCCATCAACTTCCTTTATATTTTTCCGTTATTCTAATGAACATTGCCCGCTCTTTTCCCCTGGCTTGTGCCGCGGCCCTGGCCCTGGTGGCCGGGTGCTCAAAAACCGATGACACATCGGCCGATTCTTCCAAGCTTGAAGTCCGGCTGATGGACGCGCCGGGTGACTTCCGCAGCGTGGTGCTGGACGTGCGCCAGCTCGAAGTGCACCTGAAAGAAGAAAAAGACCCCGACGGTTGGAAGAACCTCACTTTTTCGCCCCAGGCCATCAACGTGCTGGAGTACGTAAACGGCAAGTCGGCCCTGTTGGTGAGCGAGAATTTTGCGCCCGGCGAGCTCAAGGAAATCCGCCTGATTCTGGGCCCTGACAGCTATGTCATCGCCCGCGACGGCCAGCGCTACGACCTCAAAACCCCCAGCGGCCAGACGTCCGGCGTGAAATTGAAATTGGATAAAGCCACGTTGCGCCAGCGCGAGACTTTCCAGCTGTTGCTCGACTTTGACGTGGCCAAATCCATTGTGGAGCGTGGCAACTGGAAGCCCGGCAACGACAAGAAGGAGCGCTACCTGCTCAAGCCCGTCATTCGGGTGGTGGCCCAGGACCTGCGCGCCGGCCTCCGTGGCACGGTGAGCCCGGCCGTGGCGCTGCCCCAGATTTTGGCCATCCGCAACAGCGTGCTGAGGCTCGATACGGTGAGCACTTCCGCAGATGCTTCGGGCGCGTACCAGCTCAGCGGGCTGGCGGCCGGTACCTACCGCGTTGAGTTTTTCCCAACCACCACGGCCCCTCTTGGCCAAAACGCTTACCGCAACGTGACCAGGACGGGCGTAGTGGTGACCAACGACAACGTAACGGACCTGGGCACAACCCCGCTGAATTAAGCTGGCCTGCGTTCACAAAAAAGCCCCGCTTTGTAGAAAGCGGGGCTTTTTGTTGTATTTGGGGTTTGGCTACTTCAGCGTTTGCAGCAGCGCCAGCAGCTCGCGCTGGGTGCTCAGGGTGCGGTCCTTGGCGTACCAGCCGTGGAGTTGGGTCACGAACTCCTCGTAGGGCACTTGGTCCTGCTTGAGGCGCATGAACAACTCCTGCGCGGCGGCCGGGCGCGGGCCCCAGGTGGCGGCTTCGGCGCGGGTGGCAGATTGCAGCACAATGAGCTTGGGAATGGACCGGCCTCCGTTGGTGAGGTAGCGGTCCATGAGGTCGAGGTTTTCGTCGCGCAGCACGTAGCGCGTCACGATTTTGTCCTGGCTGGCTTTGGCAATGGCTTCGAGCACGGGCACAATCTGGGCCGCGTCGCCGCACCAGCCTTCCGTAATTATCAGCCACTCGTAGCCTTCGGTGAGCTCGTTGAGGGCTTTTTGCAGCTCGGGCAGTAGCTCAACGGTCTTGTCCAAGCGCTGCATGCGCTGGATGTTCAGCTTGGCGTACTTTATTATCTGCTCGGTTTGGGTGGTGCCGGTGGTGCGGTTTTGGGCCATGAGCTCATCGATGAGCTGGCGGTAGCCCGCGTAGGAATACGCCCGGTTCAGGCGGTCGAGTCCGATAACGGGAGCGGCAGAAAGAGTGTCAGGCATGGGAAAAGTAAGATTGAACGGGCAAGGCACTAAAAAACCCCTCCGGGCCCGGAAGGGTTTTTAGTGTCGCGTTTAATCGGTGAATTACAGGCTGGGAGCGGCGTGCTTGGCCGCGACCGACAGCTCGCGGCAGTAGGTGATAAAGTCGGAATTAACGGGTTCGAAGCCGTGGTCGCGCAGGCGGGTGGCCACCTGGGCGCGGTGGTAGCTGGCGTGCACCACGGCGTGGGTGAGGATGTCGTGCACCTGGCTTTCGTAGCTGGCACCGAGCGAGTTGGTGTAGGAAATGAGGCGCTGCAGCTCGGTTTCGTCGGCGTTCACCATGAGCTGGTGCAGCGGCTCAGAAGTTTGCTGGTGCAGCTGGTGCAGCGTAGGCAGGTCGTGTTCTTGCCATACTTTTACGGGGCTGGCGGTGCCGCCGATGCGCGAAATCCAAATGGCTTGGGCATTGAGCACATGGCTGAACAGGCGCAGCACCACGGCCGGAATTTCTTGGCCAGTAGCGGCCACTTCGTCGAGGCGATTCAACACGGTGGTATTGGCCCACACGTTGAAGGCGCCGAGTTTTTCGAGGGTGTTCATGATAGAGAGTCTGAGTAAAGAAAGGACGGGGCGGCGAAGCCTCTGCACGGGGTTCTTAGTTACGCCGCCGCCCGGTCACAGTTACCTGGGGTCTTGCCAGACCAGTTTTTCGTTGGTTTTGGTTTTGTCAAAATCGGGGCACTTGCCGTCGCCTTTGCCCGTGATGCCGCCGTCGGGCTGGCAAATTAACTTCCCCTTGGTGTCATATACGTTGGAGTACTGGTCGCAGCACGGGGCCGAGATGTAGTACACGGCCTGGCCGCCATAATCATAGCGCAAAATGCGGGTGATGGGGTTGCGCTTGCGCTCGGCCAGCACGGAGGCAATGCGCGCCTTCAGCCACTGCGGCCGGAGCGTGGTGTCCGACTCCGCGATGCGGGCCGAGGCCAGGTCGGTGGTGCTGGTGGGGGTGCTGACGGGCGTGTTGTTGTTGTTGGAGGCGCCGGTGTTTTGCGTCGTTTGCGAGGGGCGCGCGGGGGTGGTCACGCTCACCTGCTTGGGGGCGCAGGCCGTGGCCAGCAGGAGCGAAGCGGTAACAGTAAAGGAAAGCAAGCGCATGGCGTCAGGGAATTAAGAAGCGAGTCCGCCGAAAGCCGGCGGGCCGGCTATGGGTACGCCCGCCGCGGGCAATGGTTCAGGTCAGTGTCCTGCTTATAACGGAAAAATCTTCGGCCCGAACACCAATGCGCCCACCACCAGCGCGCCCAGCGCGGCCAGCAGCACTGCGCCAGCGGCCACGTCCTTGGCCTTGCCGGCCAAGGGATGGTATTCGGGTGAGGCTAGGTCGGTGAGGGCTTCAATGGCGGTGTTCACGAGTTCAGCCGACCACACGCAGGCCACCGAAATAGCTACCAGCGCCCATTCAAGCCGCGAAATACCGTAATAAAACCCCAGGCCAATGACCACTACCGTAGCCAGCGCGTGAAAGCGCAAATGCACTTCCGAGCGCAGCGCCGCCCACACGCCCCGGAAGGCGTGCCCGAAGCTGGCCACGCGCCGGCGCCACATGCCGTCGGGCGGCCGAAGCCGGTCGGCGGCGGGTTGGGCGGGCTCAGCCATGGTTTTCGTAGGCCTGAAACACCGTCTGGCGGAGTTCCGACCAGTCGGGTTTGATGACGCTGAAAATGACCGTGTCGCGCCGAATGCCGCCCTGCGTGGGGCGGTGGCTGCGCAGAGTGCCTTCTTCAGTAGCACCCATGCGGGCCATGGCCGTGCGCGACTTATTGTTGCGGGAATCCGTTTCCAACTCTACCCGCTCGTAGCCCATCTGCCCGAAGGCGTGGCTGAGCAGCAGGTGCTTGCAGGCCCGGTTCAGGCCCGAGCGCTGAAAGGCGCTGCCCACCCAGGTGTAGCCAATGCTCAGGCGCAAGTCGGCGGGCGCGTCGGCGTAGTAGCTGGTGCTGCCAGCCAGTTGGCCCGTTTCGCGGTCGATGATGACGAAAGGGTAGCGCAGGCCCTGCTCGCGCGCCTCCAGCGCCTGCCGGATGTAGGCCGCCAGGCTCACGGCATCGTCGCCGCGGGTCAGCGTGTACTTCCACAAGTCGGCATCGAAGGCCACGGCTTTGAGGGCTTCAAAGTCGCCTATTTCCAGCGGGCGCAGGCGAGCGCGGCTGTTTTCGAGAACAACGTTGGCAGAGAAATCCATAGGGCGCAAAGATGCTGGGAAAAAAGAAAAGCCGCCCTTCCGTGGGAAAGGGCGGCTTCGTTGATTGACTCGCGTGTTTACGCTGCAATGACCTGCAACGGCAGGGGCGGAGCTGCCTGCGTTTGCACCGCGGCCTTGGCCCGTAGCGCCTGCTGCAGGTGGCGCTGCTCGTGCAGCACCTGGATTGCAAACGCTTCGCCCAAGCGCAACTTCAGCAACCTGAGGAACTCTACGGGCACGGCATTGCGGTTGAGGTCGGCGTGACAGGCTTGGGCCAGCAGCTGTAGCAGTTGCTGCTGGTGCGCACAAAACTCGGTTATCACTTCGCGTCCCAGCTGGCTGCCGCTGGGGTTCATGTAGCTGAAAGTATTAGCCTTCTTGGGGTTGTTGGGCGTTATCATGTCGATAAACTTGCGCCCAACCCAGCTGTAGCGCACCTCTACTTCCCCTGAAGTGCCGGCCTGGACCAGGGCCTGCGCGAAACGCGGGTTGTAGTAGCGGCTGTAGCGGTTCAGGTGCTCCAGGCATTCGAGCACGCTCCAGGACTTGGGGGCGGGCTGCTGGTTGAGCTGGGCCAGCTCCAGGGGCTCCAGCTCGGTTTGCACAGTGGTAAGCAGCTGGCGGACGGCGCGGTCCAGCTCGGCGAGGAAAGCGGTGGTATTCATGGCGTTGGATTTTTTATCAAAGGTCCGGGCCGCGAGCATCCGGCACCTTGATTGAAATCAAGATTCACCGCAGCCGGCTCAGCGTTTCAGGCGTCATGCGCAGGTAAGACGCCAGGTACTTCTTCGGCACTGACTGGAAGATGTGCGGGCTGCGCTGCCGGAGCCGCTCCAAGCGCTGGGCTGGCTCGGGCAGCAGCAGGTCGATTTCGTGCTCCATGCGGCCAATGAGGGTCTTTTCCAGCTCGTGGCGCCACAGCTTGGCCAGGCCAGGGCTGCGGTCTACACAGGCCTGGAACTCGGAGCGGGCAATGGCAATGAGCCCGCTGGCCTGCAGCGCCTGAATGGCGTATTCCGACGGCTTGCCCATGGCAAACGAGGGGAAGGCACACACCATGTTGCCCGGATGCACAAAGCCCACGCAGATTTCCTCGCTGGCCGTGGGGTAAAAAATGCGCAGCGTGCCGTGATGCGTGAAGTACAAATACTGCTCCGTCTGCCCAGGCGAAATCAGAAACTCATTCCGTGGCACCCGCAACTCCTTCGTCCAACAGGCCACAAAATCGGTGATTTCCGCCGGCGTTAAAAACGGCACGGCACCCAGCGAAGTGACGAGCATGCTGCGGGCCGCATCAGCAAAGGCAGGTGCAGAAGCCATGGAAGAATGTTGGGTGCGAGTTAGAGCATCCAAATATGGAAATTCCGCACCCAAATCATAGCCGGCTATTTGAGCTTGCCCTACTCGGCCAGCCCGAGCCCACGCAACAGCACGGTGTATTCGGCTGGGCTGAGGTGGCCACCGCTGGCTTGCGGGTGGCCGTGGGCAAAGTTCTCGGGCGGAGACTGGCCGGTGCGGGCGAAGGCCTCGCGCAGCAGGTTGGGGATGTGCAGGCTATTGCTGGCGGCGCGGCCGGCCACGGCAATGTGGCCGTTGGGCAGGTAGCCCAGGTTGGCGCACAGCACCACGCGGTCGGGCAGGCGCTGTATCCACTGCTGGGCAATGAGTGGGTGAATCTGGGCCGGCGAATTGATGGTGATGAGGGCCACTGGCAGCGCGTTTTCCACGGTTTTGGGCGGGAAACGCGGCGGCAGCTTGCGGGCGGCTTGCAGTTCCTGGGCCACGGCGGCGCGGTAGCCGGCCAGCACTTCGTCTTGCGCCAGTGGCCGCGGGTTGTCGTCGTGCAGGAGGTAGCGGAGGGGCCGCTCTAAGTCAAATTCCCCGGCTCGGCGCGCGGCGTTGCACACGGCCACGGCTTCTTTGAGCCACTTGGCGGTAAACTCCTTTTTCACTTCAGCCAGCGGCGGCCAGGCAGCTTGGTCGCCGAGGTCGGATATGATGCCGATGGCGGCCACCCAGCGCAGGTCCGTGACGTCGGTTTCGGCGGCCAGCAATTCATAGGCCAGCCACGCCGAGCAAGGCACGGGGTCGAGGCCGTAGCCGGTGAGCACGGTGGCGCCTGCGGGCGGCTGGCCTTCCGGAATGTGGTGGTCGACGTAGAGCACCGGTATGCCGTGGCTTTCCAAAGTACCGCGCTCGTGCACGCCCAGGTCGGTTACGATGAGGGCATCGGGACGCTCGGCCAGTAATTTTTCGTGCACAGCTGGCGTCAGGAAGGCATTCTCGCCCTTGCCCGAGGGCAGCACTTCTATTTCCCAGCCGGGCCCCAAGCGGGCCAAGCCGCGACCAAACAGGGCGCCCGCGGCTAGCCCGTCGGCGTCGAAATGACAATACACCACCACGCGCCCCGTGGGTGGAATGGCGTCAAGGAAAGCGCGAAAAGGCGCGACGAATTGCGGGTAGGCAGCCAAAAGCAACGGGCAACCAGCCTGGTAGCCGGTCGCCCGTTGTGCGTAAAGCAAGCGCCAAAGGTTGCGCAGCGTAACGTAGCGCCGCCTTGTTGTCCGCGCATAGCGCGCTGTTCGAGGTTTGCCAGTCGCGGACTAAAAGTCCGCGCTACTTAGTGTCGCCCACCATTTCCTCGGGGTTCAGCCATTCGTTGAACTGCTCTTCTGTGAGGTGGCCGAGCTGCAGGGCATTTTTCTTCAGCGCCGAGCCTTTTGTGGGCGGTTTGCGCGATTTCGGCGGCTTTGTAATAGCCGACGTGGGGGGTTAAGGGCCGTCACCAGCATGAGACTGCTTTTCACATACCGGGCAGTTATTATCCTTTTGAAAACGCTTAGTTGGTAGCTGTAGAATTATTATCTCATAAATAATGTACATACATATAATGTACGTACATTTGATAGGCTAAATGATTTGGTTTACCCAGTACCTGCGTTTGGACTACCAAAAATCACCTACTCAAACTCTGCAATCATGGAAATTGGAATTGATAGTTTTGCTGCTCTATTCGATAACGGCACCAACCAAAAGCCAAGCGGCGCCGAAGCCATGGGCCAACTGCTCGACCGCATTGAGCGAGCCGACCAAGTAGGCCTCGACGTGTTTGGCATCGGAGAACACCACCGCGAGCAGTTTCTGGACTCGGCGCCTGCCGTGATTCTAGCGGCCGCAGCGTCCCGCACCAAGCGCATTCGCCTGACCAGCGCCGTCACCGTGCTGAGCGCCATCGACCCGGTGCGCGCCTTTCAGGAATACGCCACCCTGGACCTGATTTCACAGGGCCGCGCCGAAATGGTAGTGGGCCGCGGTTCCTCCATCGAAGCCTTCCCGCTGTTCGGCTTCGACCTCGACGACTACGACGAGTTGTTTGCCGAAAAGCTCGACTTGCTCCTCCGCATCCGGGAACAGGAAAAGCTGCACTGGTCCGGCAAGTTCCGGCCCGCCCTCACGGGCCAGGGCATCTACCCACGGCCCATGCAGCCGCAGTTGCCCATCTGGCTGGGGGTGGGCGGCACGCCCGCTTCGTTTGTGCGAGCCGGTACCCTGGGCCTGCCGCTGATGGTGGCCATCATCGGTGGCGACACCCACCGTTTCCGGCCCTTGGTGGACTTGTACCGCGAAGCCGGCCGCCGGGCCGGGCACGCGCCCGAGCAGTTGCAAGTGGGCTTGCATTCCCTGGGCTATGTGGCCGAAACCACCGAGCAGGCCGTGGAGGAGTTCTTTCCCGGCTACGCCCGCAGCTTCACCGAGCGGGCCCGCGAACGGGGCGGTTCTGCCATTACGCGGGGCATGTTTGATGCCCAGGCCGGGCCGAAAGGCGCGCTGCTAGTGGGCAGTCCTGAAGAAGTGGCTGCCAAAATCCTGCGCCACAGCGAGGCCCTTGGTGGGGTTTCCCGTGTCACCTTCCAGCAGGACGTGGCCGCGCTGCCGCATGACGAAATCATGCGCTCCATCGAGCTATTGGGCACGCGGGTAGCTCCGTTGCTGCGCACGGTGGTAGCCTAATAGGCCACCCGGACAGGCAAAAAGAACGGTCATGCTGAGCGCAGCCGAAGCATCTCGCGTGTGGAAGTAACTCAATCGGTAAAACGAAAGGATTACTTCGGCACGCGAGATGCTTCGACTACGCTCAGCATGACCGCCTAATGGGGTTGGCTGCTAAGCCGGGAATTGCTTCATGAGTAGCTCGGGGCTACTTGATTTCACCCACCATTTCCTCGGGCTTCAGCCACTCGTTGAACTGCTCTTCGGTGAGGTAGCCTAGTTGCAGGGCGGTTTCCTTCAGCGTCGAGCCGTTTTTGTGGGCGGTTTGCGCGATTTCGGCGGCCTTGTAGTAGCCGATGTGGGGATTCAAGGCCGTCACCAACATCAGGCTGCTGTTCACGTGCTTGTCGATGTTGGCCTTGATGGGCTCAATGCCCACGGCGCACTTGTCGTTAAAGCTCACGCACACGTCGCCGATGAGGCGGGCCGAGTGCAGGAAGTTGTAAATCATCACCGGCTTGAACACGTTCAGCTCGAAGTGACCCATCGAGCCGCCCACGGTGATGGCCACGTCGTTGCCCATTACCTGGGCGGCCACCATGGTCATGGCTTCGGCTTGGGTGGGGTTCACCTTGCCGGGCATGATGCTGGAGCCGGGCTCGTTGTCGGGGATGTGAATTTCGCCGATGCCGGCGCGGGGACCCGAGCTGAGCATGCGCACGTCGTTGGCAATTTTCATCAGGCTCACCGCCACCGTTTTGAGGGCGCCATGAGCTTCCACAATGGCGTCGTGCGCGGCCAGGGCCTCAAACTTGTTTTCGGCCGTGATGAAGGGTAGGCCGGTGAGCTCGGCAATGTGCTTGGCCACGTTCTCGGAGTAGCCGGGAGGGGTGTTGATGCCGGTTCCCACAGCGGTGCCACCCAGGGCCAACTCGCTCAGGTGGGCTAGCGTGTTCTTGATGGCGCGCAGGCCGTGGTCGAGCTGCGACACGTAGCCTGAAAACTCCTGGCCCAGCGTGAGCGGCGTGGCGTCCATGAAGTGGGTGCGGCCGATTTTCACGATGTTCATGAACTGCTGCGACTTGGCTTTCAGCGTGTCGCGCAGCTTTTCGATGCCGGGGATGGTGGTCTCGACCAGGATTTTGTAGGCCGCAATGTGCATGGCCGTCGGGAACGTGTCGTTCGAGCTTTGGCTTTTGTTCACGTCGTCGTTGGGGGCCAGGGCCTTCTTCTCGTCGGTGAGCTGGCCGCCCTGCAGCACGTGGCCGCGGTAGGCAATCACCTCGTTCAGGTTCATGTTGCTCTGCGTGCCCGAGCCCGTTTGCCACACCACCAGCGGGAACGAGTCGACCAAGTCGCCGGCCAGGATTTCGTCGCACACCTTGCCAATCAGCTCGGCTTTTTCAGCGGAAAGCACGCCAGCGTCGCGGTTGGTGAAAGCCGCGGCTTTCTTCAAGTAGGCAAACGCCGCGATGATTTCCTTGGGCATCCGGTTGATGTCCTGGGCGATGGGGAAATTCTCGATGGAGCGCTGGGTTTGGGCGCCCCAGTACGCGGTAGCAGGCACTTGCACGGTGCCCATGGTGTCCTTTTCGGTGCGGAAATCCATGCTGAAGGTGAGGTGGTGAGGTGGTGAAATGGTGAGCCCTTGCGGTTGGGGTCGTGCGCAAAAGTACACCGCCTCGCCGGCCCCGAACGGCACAACGCAGCCATTGGCCGCCTAAGCCCGTACACCCAAGCAATTCACATTGTTTCTTTCCATGAACCAGCCCACGCCCACCCCCGACCCCAAAACCGAACCGCCCGTACCCGTGCAGGGCGACGGCACCCCCGACTACAGTGACGTTGAAGTGACCACCGAAACCGACCTGCCCACGCCCACCAAGCCCGGCGGCAGCGCCACCGAGCCCGAAAGCGGCGGCGGCTACAGCGGCTAAACTGGCTGGACACAGTCAGGTAAGATTTCAGCAGCTGGCGCTTAAATAGGAAGCAACGTCGCTGATAATTAATAAGAACGGTCATGCTGAGCGCAGCCGAAGCATCTCTACCGCGCAACTAATCAATTTTAGTGTAGCAGTAGAGATGCTTCGGCTGCGCTCAGC